>JAATFH010000027.1 GCA_015655315.1 Terriglobales bacterium | reverse complement strand
ATCATGCCCGGCATGGAGACAGCCGCACCAGAACGGACGCTGACCAGCAACGGATTCCTGTCTCCACCGAAGGCCTTCCCTTGTTGCCGTTCGAGCTCGCTGAGAGCCTCAGTGACCTCGCTATCGAACCATGCTGGAAGTTTGCCGTCGCACAAAACGGAGCGGCATACTTCCGTTGGAACCGTGAACCCGGGAGGCACAGGGATCCCGAGGCGGCTCATTTCCTGCAGGGCCGCTCCCTTGCCTCCCAGTTCGTTTGCCATCGCAGCGTTTCCTTCTGCGGCGTTCACGGCAAAGCAGAAGAGATGCTGTCCCGTTTTCGTTGAGATAGTCATGTATGTATCCTCGCGCTCCAGACCTCAGCGTTTGTTCCATCGAGTAGAACGTGAAAACACACTTTGCCGCAAAGCCGGAAGTCCTCAATGGACACCAGACCGATTCGGTCAGGACTTAGCGGCTGTAGACATCGTCGCGATTATCTGGCCCAGAGAGAGCCCTGTGGTCCTCGGTTTCGAAAAAAAGGGTGCTCCGGTAAAGGGGCACCCTCCTGGAAGAGTAATAGTATGCCGTAAGCACTGGACTGATATGCACATTCCTAGAAGCCTACGTAGTGAGTACACCGTGCGGAGAGATATAGGGCAACGTGCTTGATCCGAAGCGGACAAGCATCCGTTTTGGACGGGAGTGTCGCGTTGATTTGATATAAAACTCTGTCCTGATCTGCATCTATTCAGATAGGATCACACACGAATCAGGTCTATAGTGCAGGCAACCGTGAAGCGGAGATACCTGCAATTCGAGCCTCATACCAAGTTCATGCGACCAAAAATATCCAACCTCGACCAATTGCGCGAGGCATTCGCTTATCGCCGGATTACAGACGGCTATGCGCTGCTTGCCCAGATGCTCCATGGGATCCGGGAACAAGTGTGCGACGAGCCCCCATCCACAGATCTTCTGCTCCTGATTGCTTTGTGGATGGACGTCGGCTACTCCGATGAAGGACTGCTGGACGAATTCCTGCCCTATTTCACGCCTGCCTTCCGCCGCAGCATGCCGTTGTCAACTTACCTTCAACTGCGGTTGGTCGAGGCGTGGAAGGCGATGCTGCACGAGGACGAAGACATAGCCATACGTCTGCTGGAGTTCGTCCTGACCGCACAGGAAGAATTCTATGATCCCGATGTGTCGCTCATTGCCCACTACTTTAAGGCGCGTGCCCACCGCAAAAGGGGCGAATATGAGAAGGCCTATGAAGACACACTGGAAGCCCGCCGCCGCGCGCGAGAACTGAAGTTAGAGAAGTTCGAAGCCGTGATCCAAATCCAGGAAGCATGGCTTTTATTCCAGAAGGGAAAAACGAAAGATGCTGTTCACTCGTTTGATGAGGCTGAGCAGCAACTGAAATCGACGGACGATTATCTCTCACTCGCTAACATCGCCTCCGCACGAGGCCGCATAGTACGTCGCTCGGGCGAGTATCATCAAGCTTTGAAACACTACGAGCAGGCGATTGCCCTCTATCGCGCCCACTATCCACAACATCGAAATCTGGCACGCACTCTGATCAATGCAGCTTATGTAAAACGCCTGCTGGCCTTACAGTTGCGCAAACACATCGATACAAGAACTACGAACGGTACTACGAAACAACGTTCAAACAATGGCAGTCATCACCTTCGATATGGGCTCATTTGCGAGGATGCCTTGAGCGATTTGGAGCATGCTGGAGAGATTTACTCTCTGCAGGATCATCCCAGCGGTGCGGGCTCAGTACTGGTCAACGCGGGATATCTTCACCTCGATCAGGGAAATGTCGATCGAGCCGCCGCTAAGAGCTTCAAAGCCTACGAGCTTGCACACGGTAAGAACGACCACATCCTGATGGCCCGGGCTCGCATCCTTGAATCCGCGGTTGAAAATATTCGTGTCGAGGAACAGCTTGGAGAAGAAGATGATTTGGCTGTTCACGCCAACGCGGCAAAAGTTTATGCCGAAGAGGCCGTGGCGCTCGCCACCCATACACAGAACCGTCGTCTCATTGCCGGAGCTTGGATCGCGCGCGGTATCGCCGCTGCAAATGATTTCTTTCAGGACTGGGAAGAGGCCAGACAGTGTGCGGCGCGGGCGGCGGCACTGCTTTCGTCGGAGGATCGCGACCACCTCTGGGAAGATTTGCTGACGCTCAAAGCACGCATCCTGCATGCCTCTGGCGTTGACGAGACTCTGCGCGCCTGGTCCGAGGGAATGGTTGGGAACAAGACATTCCAGCAAATCCAGGAAGAATTTGCAGAGCTTGTTATCCCCAAGGTCTGGGCGCGGGAAGGCCAAAACATTTCGCGGGTCGTCGAGCGTCTATCCGTTTCTCCCAAGAAGATTCGCCGCATTCTGCGCAATACCGGCTTTCTGGGACGGAATGAGGATTAATCTAACTTCGGTTAGGTACTCTAAAACATAACTCAAAACCCTGAGTGCAGCGTTCCTGCCCCGAACTCCTATGGGAACATATAGAGTTTTAAGATTTTCTAGTAGTGAAAATCTCATCTCGATCAACGATGCGACGCATCTGTCGCAAAATAGCTTCATCAATCATCCGCGCGTTCCAGCGAAATACGCCTTGCCCGCTCTTTCGCGCATATTCGAGTATTTGGTGAGCTTCAGTCACTTCCTCTGCGCTCGGGCTGAATATCTCGTTGATGGGGGAAATTTGACCGGGATGGATTGCGAACTTTCCAGTGAATCCGAGTGAACGCGATCGAAGAACCTCTCTCCGCAGTTGCTCCGGATCATTTAGTAGTAAAGACGGTGAATCAACTACGCCTAAATCATTTGCTTTAGCCACTGTTATGATCGCAGAGCGTGCGTAAATGAGTTCGGGTTCTTCGTTCGTCCTGCGAATATCCATTGCTGCGGAGAAATCCTCCGCCCCAAACGCCAGCGCGGCGATCATGTTAGAAGCAGTTGCAATTTCTGCCGCCTTCAATACGCCTCTGGGCGATTCGATCATGGGGTAAAGTCGCAAGCCCTTTTCGCGAGCCCATCCCGCCACTGCGTCAGCAACAACAAGGACTTCGTCAACCGATTCACATTTCGGTATCAGTATTGCGTCCGGTTGAACTTCTTCGAGTGCGGCCAGATCGTCTTGAATCCATTCGCTTCGCGGGGAGTTTATACGGACCATTATCTGAGTGGAGGTATCACGAGGTAACACCTGCGTTTTGCAAAGTTCACGCGCCTGCTGCTTCTTCTCGGGTAAGACGGAGTCCTCGAGATCGAGTGCAATTGCGTCGGCACCTGCGGTTACTGAGTTTCGAATTTTTCTCTGATCGTCAGCGGGAACAAAGAGAATAGAGCGCGGATGGTATGAAGAAGGCATGTGTAATATGAATAAACTCGAAAAAGCCGTAGTAATGAAAGTTATTCGTTACAAAACTGGATTTGTGTTATTGTTTGGCCACTCGTGAAGCGTGAAAAAGTCGCTGCATTGAGTTAAGCGTCGAGGGCAAGGTTTCTTGTCAGTCATTGTCAGGGTACTTGGCAACTTGTAGAATTAAAGTTGATTTCGCGGTACTTAACTGTTCGATGGGGTGACGATGAAAGACGTTGCAGAATACCGTTTGGCCAAGAAAATAAAGGAGCTCCGTCTTGCACGAAATATGACTCTGCAACAGATCAGCGAGTTAGCCGGCTTTAGTAAGGGCTTACTGTCGAAGATTGAGAACTGCATCATTTCACCTCCTATCGCAACACTGGCAAAGCTTGCTGGTGCGCTGGATGTACCCATTGGCGAATTTTTTGAGGCAGATGACAAAGACGAGCAGCTTGTTTTTTTCCCGAAAAGCAAAAGAAGACCAACCCGAGGACGGCGTAGTTCTTTGAACTATGTGTATGAGCAACTTGCTCCGGGCAGGCGCAGGCGCGTGATGGAGCCAATGATGGTCTGCATTGATGGGAAAAATTACAAGTTTGCACTTCAGGATCACTCGGGCGAACAATTCATTTACCTCCTGGAAGGAGAGATGGACTACATCGTCGGAGATAAAACCTATTCGATCCGACCGGAAGATTCACTGTATTTCAATGCGAATCTGCCCCACGGGCCCAAGCTGCAAAAGAACCAGAAAGCGCGGTACATCGTAGTTTTCTCAGGCAGCTAAATGCTACGCTTCTGCAAAAATTCCTTCATAAATGGAATCCATATCAGGCAGCGGCGATTGTAGCGCGAACTGTACCGCATCGTTTACCACTTCCTGGGCAGCCACGCGTTCGCGATTGATTTGCTCTAAATCCGCTCCTTCCTCGAGAAGAATTCTCTCCAATCTTGGAATAGGATCTACCGTTTTCCACCTTTGCGCTTCTTCCGGATTCTCATAACGCCCTGACGAAAATGCGCTGTGTCGTTCCCACCGCACAGTCTTGCACTCGATGAATGTGGGACCATCGCCGAGCCTCGCTCTTGCAACGCCATCGGCAACTGCTTCTTTCACCTCTCTCACGTCATTTCCATCAACGATAAGGCTGGGGATGCCGAATCCTCGAGCGCGATCCGCGATATCCGGTGTGGCCTGGGAAAGTTTTGTGGGCACTGAGATGGCGTATCCGTTATTTTCACAAATAAAGATGAGCGGTACCTTCCATAAGGCCGCCATATTCAATGTCTCAAAGAACTCACCCTCACAAGACGCGCCATCGCCGAAGAAACAAAGCACGACGCGATTTGCTCCGCGCATCTTGGCTGCCAGCGCAGCGCCGCCTGCAATAGGAAGATGAGCCCCAACAATCGCATTGGTTCCGATAAACCCCTTCTTCTTGTCGCAAAGATGCATGGATCCACCGCGTCCCTTGCAGCATCCAGTTGTTCGCGTGAGCAACTCTGCCATCAACTGTTTCGGATCGCTGCCTTTTGCGATTGCCGCGCCGTGGCCGCGATATGTAGCTAGCACTGAATCGCCTTCCTCCAGCGCGGCGCAAGCGCCGACCGCGATAGCTTCCTGACCAATGCATGGATGTGTCGAGCCGGTGATGAGGCCTTTGGCGAATAGTTCAATCGCGTTCTCCTCGAAGTACCGGATCGTCATCATCTGCCGGTACATTTCCAGCAGCTTGTAAATAGCATTTTCCGTTGCAACGGGCATAACATCTCCTCAATTCATCAGATGGCGAACTGCGGCCATCATACGCTGCTGGTTCGGCACAACATCCATGTGGAGCGGACCGGAAGGCACAGGCACATCGAGTCCGGCGACCCTTGTAATCGGAGCGTTCAAATAATCAAAACACTCTTCCATGATGCGCTGAGAAATTTCCGCCGCCACTCCACAGGTGCGGTATCCGTCATGGGTTATGACCATTCGGCCCGTCTTGCGCAAAGAATTGGCAAGCGTTTCTATATCCAGTGGGTTCAGTGTGCAAGGATCGAGTACTTCGACCGAGATTCCCTCGCCTGCAAGTTGCTCAGCAGCCGCTAATGCTTCCGGAACCGTTCCCGAAATTGCCACCAGGCTTACGTCCGAGCCGGACCTGAGAATACTTGCTGTACCGAACGGGATCAAATACTCATCTTCCGGAACATCGCCTTTCCGGTTATAGAGTTTTACGTTTTCGATGAATAACACCGGATTCGGATCTCGCAACGCGGATTTCAAAAGGCCCTTCGCTTCATATGGACTTGATGGAATAGCAATTTTCAACCCAGGGATATGCATGAACCAAGCTTCCAGGCTCTGCGAGTGCTGAGGTCCCATCCCCATACGGCTTGCAATCGGGGTTCGGATCACCAGAGGTACAGTTAATTGCCCGCCCATGAAGTAATGAAGTTTCGCGGCCTGATTGACGATCTGATCCATTGCCACCGTCGTGAAGTCCATAAACTCCAGTTCCACAATGCAGCGTATACCACTGACAGCCAGCCCAATGCCAAAACCTACGGTAGCGGATTCGCAGAGTGGACCGTCGCGCACTCGATCAGGACCAAAATCCTGAAACAGGCCCCGATATACGCCAAAGGTTCCACCATAAGCGCCAATGTCCTGTCCCAGGAGAACCATTTCGGGTTGCTGCACCATCTCTTCCCGTATTGCCTGATTAATCGCGTCCCTCATCGTGACAACTGCCATGAATCTATGTCCCCCCAATAAGTATCAAATGGCGTGCGCAAGCCTTAGTTCATCTATCCGCTCGTTTGTATAGCCCAAATAGTCTCGCAATACGGATTCTGTATCTTCGCCGAGAGCTGGGGCCCGCGAGTGCATTTGTTGTGAGCCGGCAAAGCGTGCAGGCGTATTCACTTGCCGCATGGTCCCGAAGTCCGGATGCTCAACGCTTATAACTGTGCCTCGGGTATCGAGTTCGGGATCCGCAAGTGCCTGGGTAAGATTGCGAACCGGCGCACACGGAACCTTACCACGTAAGATGGTAAGCCACTCCGCTGTCGTCTTCTTAAGAAAGTGAGCCTGAGTCTTCTCGACAACCAATTCGCGATTTTGAAAGCGTAGCTCAAAGTTGGAGAAACGAGGGTCGGACGCCAAAACGGGATCTTCGAAGGCCTCGCACAAAAGCTGCCAGAACTTTTCCTTGCCGCAGAAAATAGTTAGGAATCCATCGCATGTACGGAATGTCTGAACCGGTACAAGGGTTTGGTGAGCCGAGCCCTGGTATCGTTGCGGTTCAAATCCCCGGTTCATATTCCAAATGGCGAGATAGGTCAGCATCGAATATGCCGTGTCGAAGAGGCTCACTTCGACATCTCGTCCCTGTCCTGTCTTTTGCGATGCATAGAGCGCACTCACCATGGCCATAGCGGCGGCGAATCCCGCGGCATGATCGACAAACGAAACGCCACACGCTGCAGGCGGCCCGGTAGGATCGCCGGTGATACTCATGTACCCGATCGCTGCTTGCATAAGGTAGTCATAGCCTGGCTCCGCAGCAGAAGGTCCTTCGGAGCCAAATCCATTAAGGGAACAACATACAATTTTGGGGTTTATCTTTTCCAGGCTTTTATAGTTGAGCCCCAACCTGGATGGCTGATCACCACGCAGATTGTTGAACACGACATCGGACACTCGAACGAGTTCGTGAAAGACCTTCACGCCGTGTTCTTTCCTCATGTCCAGCGTGACGCTGCGCTTATTCCGATTCCAGGACTGAAAATACAGACTATCGCCGGCAATACGATGAGGCGGCACATATCGGGACACGTCTCCACCGCTATTCGGGTCTTCGATTTTAATTACTTCGGCTCCCATATCTGCCAGGTTAAGTGTGGCAAATGGCCCCGCACCGAACTGCGAAAAAGCCAAAACCCGGACACCTTCCAATGGTAGGGGCATCTTCATTGCGCCCCTTTCGGTTGCTTAGGAATCAGCACGCGCCTTTTCAGGGAGAGCACAACTTCTCCGCGCTGATTCAATCCTCGTGTTTCCAAATAGACTATGCCGCGGTCGCTCTTAGTCTTTGACTCCCGCTTATCGAGAATACGGCTCTCCGCATAAATTGTGTCGCCATGAAAAACAGGACCAATATGCTTGATTTCTTCGTATTCGAGATTGGCGATAGCCCGGCCGCTCACGTCAGCTACGCTCAGTCCGACAACAATGCTGAAGACGAGCGTGCCGACTACCAGTCGTTGGCCGTGTTGTGTCTGACTGGCATAGTGCGCATCAATATGCAGCGGGTGTTGATTCATAGTCAACAGGCTGAACCATGTGTCGTCTGCTTCCGAAATGGTTCGTCCGGGCCAGTGTTGAAGAGTTTCACCTATCTCGAACTCTTCGAAGTATCTACCGAATGACATTCTGATCAGCTCCTGCCCGCAACCGGCACTGACGCCCGATATTGATCTATGGTTTTCTCGCGCAAAGGCATTCCCAGCCCTGGCCCCTGCGGTACGGTCATATATCCATCCTTAATGACAGGGTGCGCCTCTGGTAACTCAAACCAAAGTGGATCGCGCTCCGGGTTATTAAAAATCTCGACGTACAATCCATGAGCTACAGATGCAAGCAGATGCACGGCGACTTGTGGCTCCTCGTGATGCGCCATACCGATGTTCAGTGTGCTCGCCATCCCTGCAATTCGACGCCACTCCGTGATGCCACCCGCGATCGTTGCGTCCACATTGAGGATGTCCAGAGCACCGGCGAGCGCCAGATCGCGGCAGCCGAAACGAGATATCTCTCCCTGTCCTGCAACGATCGGAATGTCAGACGCGGCACGGATTTGCGCCAGGCCGCGAAGCTGGTCATGCCATTGCATCGGTTCTTCAAACCAGCGGACATTGCATTTTTGTACTAAACGCGCAAATTCGATTGCCTGTTCAATGCTCCATGCCTGATTCGCATCGCAGGCAATGATGAAATCATCACCCACGGTACGCCTGGCGAATCGTACGCGCTCGGCATCTTCTGCGGGAGTTAGATGACCTACTTTCATCTTCACTCCCGCTATTTGCGCTTTCTTATAGCCAAGAAGCTCATCCCCAAATTCCTTCTCGCCCTTCTCTGCTTCAAGATAACCCCCAATTGCTATCACCGGAACTCGATCACGATATGAACCGAGCATCTTATATAACGGCTTGTTAACGGTCTTTCCAATCGCATCCCATCGAGCAATATCTACTGCAGCAATTGCTTGCATGATGATTGATTTATTGGCGAGATCGAGCGTGTGGATTCCACGATTGATCAGCGTTGAAGGTTGATATTGGAACAAGGATTCCCAGTCGCGCTCGACATCGAAAACATCTTGTCCGACCAGGATATCCCGGTACGGACCATTGATAATCTCAACGATTTCGCTCTGGTAGCGCTCTTCATCGCCACCGTAGGTTTGCCCTACGACTCCATTGGCAAGCCGTATCTCGGTCACCAGGGTATAGCGAGACGTGATTTTATATGTCCCTCCCTGGAAAACTTTGGATAGGTTTTTTTCCAATGGAATTGCATTCACTTCAACGATTGCTGTGCTCATGGGTGCGTGCTCAATTCTTCTGGAAGTTTCTTAAGCTGGAGTTGCAACGCTTCGAGAAAATGCGCAGCAGCCATGCCGTCAGCAACACGATGATCGACTGCGAGATTCGCCCACATGCGCCAGCCGACGCTAAGTATCCCGTCGGACACT
>JAATFH010000387.1 GCA_015655315.1 Terriglobales bacterium | reverse complement strand
CTGGTGGCGCTGATGATGGAGGGCAAGTTCTCGGGAGAAGGACTGCAATCGCTCGATACCGACGAAGACCTCATGAGCGCCATGGCTCGTGAGCTTGTCGAGAAGGCAGGTGTCGGTCAGTCAGCCGACGCAGTATGGCGAGACCTTGATCGCGAACGTGGACAAACGCAGCATCACGCGGCAGCAGAGGAAACCATCGACGGCGCGGGCGATGAAACCGTAGTCACCGTGATGGAGCAACCGCCGCTGGCTATTCCTTCGCAGATTCCGGTCACGTTCGGGATTCACCTTGTGGAATCAACTTCCGCAGTCAGAAAGCGAAAGAAGCCTTCCTCCGAGCCCACAGCCGGCGAACCCAGAGAACAGCTCAGCCTCTTTGGCTGATTCTGGTCGCAACTCGCGGGTGGATGCATATCCGCATCCGCCCACTTCCACTAAGCGCAATCGAAGGAGCCATTATGACGCAACCAGAGAACAAGTCTCCAACGTTTCTTGAGACAGTGCTTGCCCTACTGGAAGAGCGGTTTCCGTGGCTAGGGAAATCCGAAGACGAAGAGGTCAGTGGTACCGACACAATCGATCGGCTCTCCGACCTTCACGAGAATCTCGCAGAACAACTAGCGCAAAGTCGTTCTCCATGCCTCCATGAGAAAGCTGCTTGGGACCCTGTTGAGATCGACTACAACACAAATGGAACGGCTACTGTCTCTCAGACAGGCATCTGCAACCAGCGTGGCTTGCTGTGCAGGATCAACTACGAACCAGGAGATCCGGAAGTAGCCAAGTAAGCGATCATTGCCTCAATGCGTGCGATGTAAAGCAATCCGATATTTTCTTATCGCTCTCATGTCCAAAAGCTATTAGAGTGACGTGAGGGAGAATCGTTCCTGCGATGCTGCCATCCAGCAGTTCGCAACAAAGGCAAAGATCACGGTCAGCTTCGGCTGGCCGTTTTCTTCGCACGGAGAACTCCCATGCCCAAAGGTCCGTTTGAAGCACAGCGTTTCGTTCCTACCAAATTTGATAGTGCGGAAGATAAAGCCATGTTCGGAAACACCTTCCTGCACTTCATCGCTTCGGAGTGGAAGGAAAGCCTCTTCACAAAGTCCGTCTATAACCAGCTCTCGAACTGTTTCGGGCACATTGCTCATTATGGAGAGGGCGTGATTATGCGAAGCGTCGATGCGAAGACCGCGTGAGAGCACAGCTCCGACGCCATCTCGCTCCGCATAATCCCTAGCCTAATCTGCTTTCAAGAGCTATAAAGACTTTGTTGGCAATTAGGAGAGGGAGCACGCCGCGACCGGATGTTCAGCAGCAGCTACAGCTCTCGCCGCGGAGTGCGCGTCGCCCCTCGACGATCAGGATGGGCAATGCCAGGAGAGCTGCTGCTGAGTGCACCCAATCAGAGAGCATTGATAGACAGTCCCGCCGCATGGTAAGCTGCGAACCCGTAAACAGCAACCTCAAATGAGAAGGCCGCAACTACTCATCGTGCAGTGGGGCATTACGCCTTCCATTTCCTTTGGATAGCGCTGCATCCGGTTTGTAAAGAGCATGCCGTTTATGAGCAGCATGCTCGATCAGGCTGGACGACGTTTCAACTACCGTTTCTGCTGAAGGATGATCTCGCCTGCATCATCCCATGTCCTTAGTTCGAGTGTCAGGGCCGCAGATGACTGCCCGGGTGCAATGGCTCGCTTCAGCGGGCCCAGTGTCTGTGCAATGGCAACGCCTCCGCCCCCCCCATCAGCGTCACAAGGTCCTGAGAGACGGCACCACCTGCAAGCACCAGCTTGTACTTCTTCCCTGGCGCTAGACCTGTAGCAGCAATCTGCAGATTGTCGATGGCTCCGAGTGAGTTGACGGAGACACTCGCATGCGCGGGGGAGGGCTTCTCAGAAGGCGGGACAAGCTCCAGGTGCACGGCATCAGTCGCAGGGCCGAGCGGCTTCAGATTTGCAGTGCCTGCCTCAGACGACACGGCATGCGACACGTACACCAACGCCTGCGGCAGCTGTCCGATGGGAATGGTAGCGACAACCCGGTTGGTCTGGGTATCGATTGCCTGGACAGAATCGCCATTTTCCAAGCCGACGTATACCTTGCTGCCGTCGTCCGAGCCCCAAATGCCGTGCGGTAGATCACCTACTTTGATCGTGGCTGTGAGCGTGGGCTCAACTCCTGCCTGGCGGCGATAGACCTTCACCTCGTTCAAGCCGCCTACCGTGACATAGGCGAACTTCCCATTCCGATTCGTGATGAGAGTGACGTGATTGCTGATTGGGCCGGTCTCAAGCGTCGCGAGCGTGTTGAATGGAGCGCTTGCGCTTACGACCTGTGTTCTTCCCGTGTCCTTGAGTGTGAACCAGACCTCATCCTGATCGACAGCGAGGTTCGGCGAGAATGGACTCGCCTGTGGAACACGCGCGATGACTTGGTAGGTAGCTGTATCAATGACGTCCATCTCCGGGGTAAAGCTGGATGGGACAAAGGCGAGCTTACCATCTGGACGGAACAACACCATTCCTGGGCCATTCGCAGTCTCGATGCGACGGACTTCCTTCATTGAGACCGGGTCGATGACACTCAGATAGTTCTCCCCTCGAACGGTGACCCAAAGTTCCTTCCCATCGGGCCGGAAGAATCCCTCATGAGGTGACCGTCCCACGTAAACCGTGCCCTTCACCGTATTGCTCTGGGTGTCGATAAGCGTCACGGCGTTCGAACCGATCGAGATCACGTCGAGGGTCTTGTGATCGGGAGAGAATCCCAAGCCATGTACGAGCAGTTGCCCCCGATAGAGCGGGCTGAGCACAGCTGGAACATCGTCGCCTAAATGAATCGATCCCAGGAGCTTGTTCGTGGCTGGATCGATGACCGATACGGTGTTCGAAGTCTGATCCGCAGTGTAGACGCGATCACTCTGTTGAGCGAAGGCCGGGACTGCACACGCGAGAAGAAGGGCGGGAATAAGTCGGTTTTGCATAGTTCCTTTCGTTATTAGGGACGCTTGTTTAGCCATAGATTCATTGCGTCCATCTCGGACTGCTGATCCACAAGAATTTCCTGAGCAAGGCGACGCATCACGGGATCTTTTCCGTAGCTCAATTCGGCTTTCGCCATGTCGATTGCGCCCTGATGGTGAGCGAGCATCATGGTCGCAAAATCATGGTCGGTATTGCCGTTCATCGGCGCTTCCGCCATGCCCTTGTCCATCTTGGACATGCTGATCTCCATCGCCTCCATGAACTGGTCGGCCATGGGTGCCATTTGTGCACCGGCTGTACACGCGAGCGCCGATGTAGCCAAAATCCACTTCAACTTCATCTTTTTCTCCTTGCGAGCCGATCCAGCGCCGAAACTGTGCTCACGGAAGTAGAGTCGTGAGAAACGCTGCTTTTATTCCCCGACCGACGAAAAAGATTTGAAAAGCACTGGGAATAAACAGTCGAGAGGATGACACTCTATTTCAGACACCCGTAAGTGCCGGGTGCGGAAGAGAAACGTGCAGATCAGCGATCGCCAATTCGATGAGTGGGTCAGACAGCATCAGCGTCTGCTGTTCGGGATCGCATACTGGTGGACGCACTCGCGTGCGGACGCGGAAGAACTCACACAAGAAGCGTTTTTCCAAGCCTATCGGTCGCGCTCGACGCTCCGCGATCCCGAAGCAGTGAAGGGCTGGCTCGTCGGCATCCTGCGGAACTGCTACAGCCAGACGCGGCGGCGCGACGCCTCCAGGAACGAACTTGCCCTTGAAGAGATGCTTGTCGAACCGATGAGCGGGAATAACATCAGTACGGATGCGCTTGCCCTTCATCAATCCTTGGATAAACTCGAGGAGCGCCATCGCATTCCTCTGGTCCTCTTCTACTTTGATGAACTCTCCTACGAGGAGATTTCGGCAGCACTGGACGTGCCGATTGGGACGGTGATGTCCCGGTTGGCGCGGGCACGAAAGCAACTTCACGACTTGATGCAGACGCCAGCGAAGCTCGTCCTGCTGAAGAAAGCGAAGAACCTATGAATTGCGAACTCTATCAATCGGAGATGTACGCTTGGCGTCCCGGGTGCGAAGTCAGCGATTTCAAGCAGCTTTTCGGACACCTAGCCGCGTGTCCCGCATGTGCGCGACGTTTCGCACAACTCAGCGAGTTAGACCAAGCTGTCCGGCAGACATTCCGTGAAGTACCGGAGGCACCCACGCTAGAAAGGCGCATCCTCTCGGGGCTCGCGCATGAGCGATTGCAGGCCCCCCGACCCCAACCTCCGTGGAAGAGGTGGGCGCTGTTTCCAATCGCCGCAATGCTGCTGCTTACCCTGTGGCTCGGGGTTATTCCGTACGCACGCGAAGCACAACTCGGAAGGCAGATCACGACTCTGCTCCGCCACCCTCCAGCCGCTGGCATCAATAGTACTGATCAGAGCCAACTGATGGCATGGAGTGCCGTAACGCTTCACGGCTTTACAGGACTTCCACCCGAGCTGAGGAAAGTCACATTCCGGTCCGCAAGTGCTCTGGAAGTAGGCCGCCATCAAGCCGTCCTGCTAGGAATGAAGAACGAGCAACGAGCAAGCCTCCTCATCGTGGACGGCGTACTCACACACGACCGTGCTCTGCGTTCGTTCCATGGAACTGAGGGAAGCAATAGCCGTTGGTCAGATGGGCGAAAGACGTATGTCCTTCTCTTCAAAGGCGACGAGCAAGAAATGCTCGCCTATATGCAACAGATGGGAATCACGGCTTAGGAAAAGCGCTCGGCGATCGCCCGATACACGCATACGGAGAACTTGTGGTCCACCCCTATTCTGCTGAAAACCTTAGGTCAGGGCCGAAGCCATTGTTGGAGCATCGGTGCTGAGCGCCGATCTGCCATGCTTCATGGAGACCCATCTCGATCTGCAACGGCTGGACTTACGGCGACGCTCGTCCTGATCGGGGCATCTCTTTTGAAGGTCAGTCTGCGGTCGGGTTGCGTGAACCCTTGCTCGAAGGTGCAGCCCTCTGGGTTCTCGTCGGAACGTTTGAGCTGGTAACGATCTATATGGTTTAGCCGTCCCTGATCCTATGGGAGCTTATCTTCCATAAGAAAATTTGCTTTTGTGAAACTTGTCGCATACCCTCATACTCAAAGTTGACCTGGTCTGAATCCCACCAGACAGACTGATCTGCGATGAGTGGCTCTGATCCATGCGGATAATTTCTCCCAATCGACGCGCATCCGTTGTCACAGTGTTCGCCATTCTGTTTTTGGCGTTCACCGTATTCGGTTGGGGTACTGGATACAAGCTCTCGCTCTATGATCCGCCCGGGAGTCCGTCGACTATCATTCCTGCGGCGAAGCTTCTCTCCCAGAAAGAACGGCCGTCGACTGCAAAGGTCGCCGCTCAGCTGGTTCCCCCAGCTCCAGCTCAAAAGACGACTAACTATTACCCGACGATCGTCTTTGTTGCTCTCATGTTTAGTCTGAGACTCCTCATATCCACCTGGGTAAGAGTGACGACAGAACATGATTCGATCGCGCAGCGATCCGCGCATTCAAATTTTTTCTCGTTCCGCCCCCCACCTGCATCCCTCCCCTGCAATTAGACAGTTCCCTTCAAGTAGATAGTCAGACCTCCGCAGTTCGCTAAGTCTGTCCTCCTTCCGAAGGGCTTGTTGACCCCATACATCTTCCTGTATTGCGATAGGTGCCTTCACCATGTCCATGCGATCTGCTTCGATCGTTTTGAGGGGTGCGCTTCTCATGGCGCTTCCGTGTTTTGTCTTCACTGGCTGCAAGGAACAGCAAGCAGATTCTGCGCCCATCGCCACGGCTTCGATAGCTCCCGTGACGCGCGGTAATCTTTCGAGCACGTTGACCGTTGCCGGCGAGTTCCAGCCTTACCAGGAGGTGGAACTGCACGCAAAGGTCTCCGGCTACATCCGAAAGATCAATGTCGATATCGGGGACCGCGTAAAAACGGGACAGGTCATTGCCACACTCGAGGTCCCTGAACTGATTGCTCAAGTTGCAGGATCGCAGGCAGAGGTACGGCATAGTCAGTCTGAGATTGCGCGCGAACAAAGTGGCGTCGCGCTTGCCGAGGCGAGTTATGCTGCGGTGCATGCGGCGTTTACCCGGTTGTCAGAAGCATCGAGGCGACGTCCTGGCCTGGTTGCCGAACAGGAGCTCGACGATGCGCGGGCAAAGGATCTGGACGCACAGGCCAGGATCAACGTCGCCAATTCGGATCTCGAAGCCTCCAAAGAACAGTTGGGTATCTCACAAGCCGACAATCAGCGTGTTCAATCCCTGAAGGACTACTCAGTGGTGACCGCGCCATTTAACGGTGTCATCACCATGCGTTACGCCGATGTTGGCTCGCTTATCCAGGCTGGAACCGCATCGAACACGCAGTCCATGCCGGTGGTCAAGGTGGCGCAGAGTGACCTCCTCCGTCTACGAATGCCAGTTCCAGAGGAAGATGTCCTTTTCCTCCATATAGGCGGAGATGTCTCGATTAAGCTGCAGGCAAACGGCAAGACCATAAGTGGCAAGATCGTCCGCTTCACTCGCGAACTCACGACTTCGACCCGTACGATGTTGGTCGAGGTTGATGTACCCAATCCCGATCTGACCCTTAGCGCAGGGATGACGGCTCAGACGACCATCGTTCTTGAGGCGCAAAAAAATGTTCTTACCGTTCCCGCCAGTGCTGTTCTCAAGGGAGACACTCAGGCCTCGGTACTGATTGTGGACTCAGAGAACAAAGTGCAGAAGGTGCCCGTCACTCTCGGGATTCAGAGCCCCGACCGCATTGAGATCACGCAGGGACTTTCCGAACATCAGTCAGTCATCGTCTCTGGACAGACCAACTATCAGCCCGGTCAGGTAGTGCATCCGCAACTCAGTACCATCTCGATGCCGAAGCAGGGGGATAACCAGTAATGTCATCCTTCGCTATCAAGTACCCCTTTTTCGTCCTGATGATGTGTCTCTTTGTGATGGTGGTTGGCATCACGACGGTGACCAGCATGCCCGTAGATCTCTTTCCGGAGGTCAACATTCCGGTTGTCGTCGTCGCGACCTTTTACGCTGGCATGCCGCCACAACAGATTGAATCCGACATCACAAACAGTTACGAACGATTCTTCACCCTGGGCAGTGGAATCGACCATATTGAGTCTCGCTCTCTGCCGGGTGTCAGCCTTATCAAGATTTATTTTCAGCCCGGAACCGACGCGAATGCGGCTGTAAGCAACATATCCAACCTTGCGATGGCGAACCTGCGCCGCCTCCCGCCAGGAACCCTTCCACCCGTCGTTCTCAAGTTCGACGCCGCCAATTTGCCCGTATGCCTCATCACGCTAAAGGGCGTGGGGCTCAACGAAACGCAGCTCAAGGATCTCGCTCAGTTCACAGTCCGCAATCAGGTCGCGAATGTACCTGGCGCATCGGTCCCACAACCCTATGGCGGACGTTATCGCCAAATCATGGTGTACGTCGATCCGGTCAAGCTCGAAGCGCACCAGATGAGCGTGACGGATGTAGTGGACTCTTTGAACAAGTCCAATCTGATCCTTCCCGCCGGCGACGTGCGCATCGGCATGAAGGACTACAACGTCTATGCGAACAGCCAGGTTCCGGTCGTGGATCAGATCAACGATCTGCCGCTTAAGACAGTCGGAAATGCCTCGGTTATGGTCGCCGATATTGGCAAAGCAAAGGATGGCGGCCAGCTCCAGACCAATATTGTTCGCGTTGACGGCCAGCACTCCGTGTATATCCCTGTCCTGAAACAAGGTGGTAACTCTAACACGATCACCATCGTGAATGGCGTCAAGAAGGCAGTCGAAAACCTACTGGATATTCCCTCCGTATTGAAGACAGACGTCGTCTTCGATCAATCAGTCTTCGTGAAAATTGCGGTCAAGAACGTCATCAACGAAGGAACGATTGGGCTCTGCCTAACAGCCTTGATGATCCTTCTATTTCTCGGGAATGTTCGCGCCACGGTTGCGGTTCTTATCTCGATCCCAATCTCCTGTCTCGCCACGTTTCTAGGGCTCAATCTAGGCGGCAGCTCGATCAACACGATGGTTCTGGGAGGACTTGCACTGGCATTATCCCGTCTCATCGACAACTCTGTTGTCGTGCTTGAGAACATCTTCCGTCACATGGAGATGGGGGAGTCTCCGGCAGATGCCGCCGTCAAGGGAGGTAAAGAGGTACAACTTGCAGTTCTTGCGGCTACGTTCAGTACCTGTATTGTTTTCTTTCCTGTCATTCTGCTCGTTGGTGTGAGTAAATATCTATTCACGGCACTTGCTCTCGCGGTAGTGCTCGCTCTCTTCGCGTCATATGTCGTCGCGATGACCGTCGTGCCTCTTTTCTGTGCAAAGTTCATCACGGTCGACCCGGCCCATCTTCATCATGGTGCAGCAGCGATTGAGGAAGACCTCGACTCGCATACCCCAAAAAAGATTAAGGTCAACTTCTTCCGGGTCGTCATCGACAAGTTCAATCTGGGCTTCCACAAACTGCAGACGACGTACGAGACGGCAATTGCCATCTGTCTGAATCGTCCCGTGCTTGTCGTCGTTGTCTTCAGCCTGTTTGTCGTGTGCAGTTTTGCTCTCTATCCATTCCTTGGCAAAGCATTTTTTCCTCGTACCGATCCCGGCCAGTTTGTCGTGAATGTGAAGGTTCCGGCGGGGACGCGAATCGAGGTGACGGATGATTACATCGCGAAGATGGAGCAAGACATTCGCAGTGTGGTTTCGCCGGAAGACCTGAATATGATCGTCTCGAACATCGGCATCACACCCGACCTCTCTGCCATCTACACCTCGAACTCTGGAATGCACACGGCCTTCATTCAAGTCAGTTTGAAAGAGGAGCACAAAACTGGCAGCTACGCCTATATGCAGAAGGTCCGGGAAAGGCTGACTAAAGACTTCCCTGATGTTGCCACGTACTTCCAGGCCGGTGGTCTCGTCGATTCGGTGGTCAATCAAGGCAAGCCTGCCCCGATCGATATCCAGATCGGCGGCAACGATCTGCAACAGGCCTACGATATCGCCCAGGCGACAGCAGCCAAGCTGAAGAAGCTGGGCTCGGTCAATGACGTGCTGATCCCGCAGGATCTGGACTATCCGGGGTTGGAGTTGAACATCAATCGCGTCCAGGCTGGCCTGCTTGGCGTGTCGCCCAAGAACGTAGTCGATAACGTCATCACGGCACTCACCTCGAACGGTGTCATCTCCCCGAGCTTCTGGGTTGATCCGAAGACCGGGAATAGCTATATGTTGACGGTTCAATACCCCGAGAATTTGATCAAAACGATGACCGACTTCAAGCAGATCCCCCTCCGGTCTCCCGACGGAGCGAATACCACCCCACTTCAATCAGTTGCCGACATCAAGCAGATCAACACACCTACAGAAGTGGACCACTACCAGCTACGGCGTGAGTTCGATATCTATGTCATGCCAAAGAAGGAAGACCTAAGCAAAGTCAACGAAGAGGTCGAGTCTATTGTCGGCCAGATTCAGAAGCCGCACGGCGTAACGGTTAAGGTCCGTGGCTCCGTGCGCGATATGGATAACTCTTTTTCTAGTTTCGGAATCGGTCTCATCCTGGCCGTGGTGCTGGTGTACCTGATCCTGATGGCTCAGTTCGCTTCCTTCTCCGATCCCTTCATCATTCTGCTGGCAGTTCCGCCTGGTCTGTCAGGAGTGTTGATCTTCCTGCTTATCACCGGCACTACGCTCAATGTCATGTCTCTCATGGGAGTGGTCATGATGACGGGTATTGCCGTGTCAGACAGCATTTTGATTGTTGAGTTCGTTGGAACGTTGCGGCACGAGGGAATGGCACTGAAACAGGCTCTATCGGAGGCCTGTAAGGTGCGTTTGCGCCCGATCCTGATGACAACGTTGGCCACGATCCTCGGGCTCATTCCAATGGCGCTTGCACTTGAGCCTGGCAGTGAACAATATGCGCCACTCGCTCGCGCCATCCTCGGAGGATTGTCGGTATCGGGCCTTGTCACGGTCTTTCTAGTTCCCACGGCTTATCTGCTCATCCACCGAAAAGAAGAGCACAGTGCCGCAGCAGGGGAGGTTTAGCCATGCAAGCGAATCCAATCATCTATACCGCACTCTTTTCATTCGTTCTGGGGGCTCCGGATCTGCTTGCACAGATGGCCACGACATCACTTCCAAATGCACCCATGACGCAATCGCTCCTTGTCGCGTCAGCACAGGCAGGATCAGTCACGAATTCTCCACCACCTGCTCAGGCGGAAGGAACGCCGACACCTCTCACCCGGCAAGAGGCTGAAAAGCTCGCTCTGGCGAATAATCCTCGTATTCGCATCACTGACTTGATCGCGCGTGTTCAGCATCAGGCCGTGAGAGAACGCCGAGCCGATGAACTTCCCAACCTGAACGGAAACTTGACCGCGGTGGAGGCGAACGACGGAAGTCGACTCTCCAGCGGTTCGCTGACGGCATCGCGGCTGCTTGAACACGCAGGGATGGGTGTCCAACTCAGTCAGCTCATCACTGACTTCGGGCATACCCGGAATCTGGTGGCCTCAGCAAAACTGCAAGAGAAGGCCCGGCTGGCAGATGCTGAAGCAAGCCGTCTCGATATAGTCCTTGCTGTCGATCAGGTCTTTTTTGCAGTCATCGAAGCTCAAGAGACTTTGAAGGTAGCAACCCAGACCGTGGATGCGAGGCAGACACTTACAGATCAAGTGAGTGCGCTCACGAAGGCAAAGCTGAAGTCTGACCTGGACGAGAGCTTCGCTCAAGTTAACTTGTCTCAGGCAAAGCTCTTGCAACTGGACGCGCAAAACAACCTTGATGCTGCTAAGGCCGTGTTCAGCGCGGTACTTGGCTACGACAAGGAGATGAACTTTCAACTCGTCGACAATTCGGGCTCTCTCCCCCCAGTTCCTCCCGATTCGGATGCGCTCATAGCTCAAGCCATTCAAAATCGGCCCGATCTTCAATCGCTGAAATACAGCGAACAGGCTGCTCAGAAGTTCAGTAAGGCACAACACGAACAGTTGCTCCCGACGATTAGTGCTCTCGGGATGGTTGGAGGGACTCCAGTCGGCTCTTCGCAATTCTTCACGACAAACTGGTATGGTGCCGTGGGTGGGAACGTGAGCATCCCGATCTTCAATGGCTTTCGACTCACGGCACAGGCCTCTGAAGCCGCGCTCCAATCGAAAGCAGCGACCGAGCAGACCCGTGCGTTGCGGGACCAGGTTGTCCGTGACGTCCGTACGGCCTGGCTTAGCGCACGCACAGCAATGCAGCGGGTAACGGTGACAGCAGAGTTGCTGAAACAGGCAAACACCGCGCTTGATCTGGCCAAAACCCGATACGATCTTGGCCTAAGCTCCATTGTCGAATTGAGTCAGGCAGAGTTGCAGCAAACGGAAGCAGCGATCGGTAACACCAATGCAAGGTCGCAGTACAACTTTGCAATCTCGACGATCAACTTCCAGACAGGCGTCCAGCCATGATCGAGAACTTTAAACTCCATGTGTTCCGGGTTGTCGCGGACACACTCAACTTCAGCAAGGCTGCGGAGGAACTGCACCTCTCCCAGCCAGCGGTGACCTCACAAGTACGAAGTCTTGAAGAGGGATTAGGGATCGCACTCTTCGATCGGGTGGGACGGAACGCAACGCTCACCCCGGCCGGAAAGACTCTTCTTCCCTTTGTTCGCCAGATAGAGACGCTGACGAGCGATGCAATCGCCGCCCTCGCTCCTTTTGGGGTCCAGGAGGGGGTCGAACTAAACATCGGCGCGTCCCATACGGTCGGGGTCTATCTGTTACCAGGATTGCTACCCGCCCTTGTGCGGGAGTGGCCGAAGCTGCGGATTCATATCGTCAGCGGCAGCACGACCGAAGTCCTGAATGCCCTGGCAACTCATCAGGTATCAATTGGCCTCATCGAAGCGCCAGCTCATCGTCCTGACCTCAAGATCGAAATTTTCATGGAAGACGAACTCTGTCTGATTCTGCCACCCAGCCATCGGTGGGCAAAGAAATCAGTACTTCGCGCGGCTGAGATTGTGCAAGAGCCTATTCTTCTCCGGGAGACTGGCTCCGGGATGCGCCGCTTCGTCGAAGACTATCTTGAGCGAAACGGAGTACTGAGTCAGCAGTTACACACAAACATCGACATGAACTCGACGGAAGCAATTCTCTCTGCCGTCGAGTCGGGACTTGGCATCGGCTTTGTCCCCGTAATGGCTTTGGAGAAAGCCAAATCAATGGGCAGCGTCAAAATCGTACCGCTTGAAAACGGGCCGATCACTAGACAGTTCAGCTTTGCGCTTTTGAGCGGCCCCGTTCGAGAAGGTCCACTGCAAGACCTGATCGAATTGCTACGGGTTATTCGTCCATCTGCGAAGAAGACAATCAAAACTGGTAGGAAGGCCACATGAGTGTCCTCCTGTTCACGACGCTTGTTTTTGCGACTTCACTCTTCGCTGGACTGCTGGGTGCGCTAACGGGACTGGGTGGAGGCGTTGTCATTGTGCCCGCGCTTGTACTCCTGTTCAAGGTCGATCTGCGCTACGCGATTGGCGCGTCTCTGGTTTCCGTGATTGCGACCTCCTCGGGAGCAGCTGCAGCTTACCTGAAGGAAGGCCTGTCGAACATCCGGATTGGGATGTTCCTGGAAGTGGCCACCACTCTGGGAGCGTTGCTTGGAGCATACCTGACCGCGAAAGTATCGAGTCATTCCATCGCCATTCTTTTCGGCGCAGTTCTGCTCTACTCGGCGTATGCCTCGTTCCGCGGCAGAACCCACGACACGCTGATTACGAAAGAGAACCCCCTCGCGACCTCCCTCCAACTCTCCGGCACCTATCCGACGCCAGCCGGTCCCAAACCATACCACGCCCAGCATGTGCCTTTCGGCTTCGGTATTATGTTCGGCGCAGGCACGCTCTCCGGTCTTCTAGGAATCGGCTCAGGAGCGGTCAAGGTGCTGGCGATGGATCAAGCGATGGGGCTGCCGTTCAAGGTCTCGACCACCACAAGTAACTTCATGATCGGCGTAACGGCGGCTGCAAGCGCTGGCATCTATCTGGCGAGAGGTTATATCGATGCCGGGATCGCGATGCCTGTCATGCTCGGGGTTCTCATCGGTTCCATGATGGGCTCAAAGCTCCTTGTCAAAGCTCGCGTTGCAACGCTCAAAGTAGTATTCGGTCTCGTCATCGTCGCGCTCGGGATCGAGATGATCTTCAGCGGTCTCACGGGAAGGATTTAAATGAAGACTCTAACCGACAAAGAGATGGAACTGTCGATTGCGGGAATGCTCCGTTTCGGTGTCAGCCTATCCGCAGTCCTTGTTTTGCTTGGAGGAGTTCTCTATCTCCGGCACCCCTGGCTGAAAGCTCCAACCTATGGATGCTTCGTTGCGGAGCACGAACATCTTGGAGGGATTGCCGCTGTGCTGCGAGGAGCGTCACATCTCGACGCCAAATCAGTCATTGGGCTGGGCGTTCTACTTTTGATTGCTACTCCGATAGTTCGGGTAGCGTTCTGCATCGTCGGTTTCGCACGCCAGAAGAACCGTCTGTATGTGTTCATCAGCACATCTGTCTTTGCAATTCTGATTTACAGCCTTATTCAAGGAGGACACTAGTGTCCATCATTGGCAAGAGCTCTACCATTCAGCTCGACTCCATTTTGTTTGCCACCGATTTTTCGCCCGCATCTCAGAACGCAGGCTTGTATGCATCTGCCGTTTCCGTCCACTTTGGGACCAGGCTCATCGTCGGTCATGCATTTACCTTGACGCAGGCCGCGCTTGAGGTCGAGGTGGAGAAGGCAATGGCAAGCCGGCAGCGGATCGATCTTGAGCATGAGTTGAAGTTGGAAGCAGAGGTGCTGGATGCAGGCAGGGGCACAGCTGAATCCGTTCTGGTTGAAGGGGACCCGCGTAAAACGATTCCAGTTTTGGCGTTAGAGAAATCTAAGTCACTCGTCGTTCTCGGCACTCACGGTGGCGGGTCGGTGAATCGCTTTGTTCTCGGCTCCACAGCTGAAGGTATTCTCCGCCATTCGAGCGGACCATCCCTGACGGTTGGGCCACACGTCAACATCCTTCGAGCGGGGGCTTTGCAGATCAAGCGAATCCTCTATGCCACGGATTGCTCTATTGAGGCAGCGCACGCCGCTCCTGTCGCGGTCGCACTCGCAGAGTCCTTCGACGCGGAGCTCGATGTGCTGAACGTGGTCCAGGCCAGCGACATCGACCATCCAGAGCAACTTCAACGACTTCAGAAACATCTCTATGGAGCCGTAGAGGCTTTAGTCCATTGCAATGTGGGCCAACTCTGCGAACCGCAAACGTTTGTCAGTGTTGGCCTTCCTCATATTGAGATTCTGCGCCATATCAACGAGCGGGAGATTGACCTGTTGATCCTCGGTCTCCGCAGAAATACGCACTTAGGAATGCAAAACCGCACCTCAGGAGCTTTTCCGATCATCGTTGAGGCGAATTGCCCAGTCATTACGGTGGCCTCTGGCTCGACCTATCATCCGTAAAGTTTGTGATCTTTCATAGGACAGAGAGCCAAAAGGTATTCATCTTATCTGAGCCAAGCTAAGTGCACGGGTATTGCATCGTACCTAGGAGTCGTCTTGTAGGAAGGAACGACCACCCACGTATGAACGGGCCATACGGAGGTTGTCGGAATGAGTTAAATCGTGTCATTATGCGTAGCGGACAGGTGTTTGAACGCTGTGTTCACGCTGTTTTACGCCAGTACTCCGCATAATTCCGCCGTCCACATATGGGCATATGCGGAGCGTCGGCGAGAAAATCGCGCGGGAGCGCCGCTCCGACACCAAGTCGCTTCGCATGATTACAGGCGTTCCGAGGTGGTGCCGGAGCTGAGGAGGCGATGTCTGGACAGGCGCTTCTTTAAGTGTTGGCTGGCTAGACGAATGCTTTATTTCACGATAGACACAGGGCGTACTCGCGCTTGTTCTATCAATGTCACTACTCGAAGCTTGATCTCATCTCGAGTCAGGCGAACCGCATCGATCCCTTGACCTTTAGGATCTGGAAGGGGCCAATCTTCTCGAATGACACCGGGGACATAGGGACACTCCACCCACAACCCATCGTGATCAGTATCTCGGCTTCCTGTGCCAGCTCTCCTGTGAGTTTCTGCGGCTTCGCATTGCTTAGGTCAATTCCCACCTCGCGCATCGCGTCCACAACCACCGGATGAACATGCTCGGCAGGTTGGGTTCCGGCAGAGATGCCACGCGCCAATTCCGGGTCGGCGAGTTGGTTGAAGAATGCAGTCGACATCTGCGAACGGCCCGCATTGTGAACGCAGGCAAAGATAAAAGTACGCATTCCTGATTAAGCTCCTCTGTTAATCACAATCTATCGATGCCCGATCTTGTCGATTTCCCTCTGTATGGCGATTTGGCCGAGAGTTGAAAGAGGCAACGACAAGAACAGGCTGATTCTCCGATCCAGAACGGAAAAGGTGTCACGAAAGGCGCGCTCTATTTCTGCTGGCGTGCCCACTGCGGCAGCGGGATCGGGCACTCCCCAGTGGGCCGTCAAAGGCTGTCCCAGCCAAACCGGGCAGACTTCCTTAGCAGCGTTATCGCAGATGGTAAAGACGAAATGAAGCTGTGGCGAATCTGGTTTGGCGAATTCATCCCATGACTTGCTGTAGAAGCCTTCGGTGCTGAGCCCGGCAGCCTCGATCTG
>JAATFH010000548.1 GCA_015655315.1 Terriglobales bacterium | reverse complement strand
GCTGCGCGCCATGCGCGTCGATCCAATCACGACACTCCACTCCGAATGACTTCCTGGCACTACTCGAGACTTGTCTTCGTAAGTGGCCATCTCAATACCGCCTTCGGGATGCTGATGAAAGATCGCCAAACTTCAGCCCACTGTTTGTCATATCGCTCGAATCGGGAGTTGAATAGAGATCATGAGCAGGGTCGCAGTGCTGGATGATTGGCAAGGAGTGGCGAGAAGCAGTACGGACTGGTCTTCTCTCGAATCAATCGCAGAGGTTGTCTTCTTCGAACAGGCATTTCAGGACGAGGACGATGCAGTGAGCCAGTTGGCGGAGTTTGATGTCATTCTGTCGATGCGCGAACGCACGCCAATGCCTGCCTCGTTTCTCCGTCGTCTCCCAAAACTGCGCATGCTCGGTATCACTGGAACAAAGAATGCCTCCCTTGATGTCGCTGCATGTACGGCGCAAGGTGTGGTGGTCTCATATACCGTGGGCGGCAGAGGAAGCGAGGCGGCAACCGCTGAACTTGCGTTGGGACTACTGTTGTCAGCAGCACGAGCCATCCCATCGGCGGATAGGAATATGCGGAACGGCCACTTTCAGGACGGTCTGCCGGTGGGCATGAGTCTGTCGGGAAAGACCATCGGTCTCGTCGGTTTAGGCCATCTCGGTTCGCACATGGCGCGCTACTGTCGGGCTCTGAACATGCATGTGATTGCCTGGAGTCAGAACCTCACGCAACAAACTGCTGATGCTGCCGGCGCCACTCTCGTCTCGAAAGATGAATTATTCTCTCGCTCCGATGCCATCAGCATCCATCTGGTTCTTTCGGACCGCTCCCGAGGACTGATCGCCGCAGAAGATCTCGCACGCATGAAGCACGGGGCCATCCTGATCAATACCTCCCGCGGTCCAATCGTCGAGGAGAAGGCTTTAATTCAAGCCGTAGAAAGCGGCCGGATCTTCGCAGCCCTCGATGTCTACGACCGGGAACCGCTACCGGTCAGCCATCCTTTAAGAGCGCTTCCCAATACTGTTCTGACTCCCCACCTCGGCTACGGAGTGTACGAAACATGGACGGAGTTCTACGGTCAGAGCATCGAAAATGCGGTGGCTTTTCTCAAGGGCAGTCCGCTTCGGGTATCGAATCCGGAAACACTCGTCATGGGGAAGTAGGAAGAATAAGCGTTGGCCCCAGTCGCGTAGCGGGTTTCGGACTCGCCTTCAAGTTCCAGGAGCCTGTCATGCAAGTAGTCCTCGCACTTGCACGGGCAAGCCCAAGTCATCGGACGCAGCAATCACGCGCTCAGGCAAGAAGCGGCCGTAGACTCTTCGCCAAATGCCGCGCAAGAGCGCTCACGGATGCAGGCAGGCTTCCAGGAGCACGCAACAGAAATATGGACGCCGAGACGGGCTTCATTTTCCGGAGCAGCGCAACCAATTCACCTGAATGCAATCTCTCGCTCACTGCCCATCCTGGCAGGTGCGCCAATCCGAGGCCCGACGCGCAGGCGTCTGATTGGGCCTGCAGATCGTCGGTCGCGATCACCCGCGCAGCATCAAGTGAACGGTTTGAGGACAACAAGCAGCTCCAGCCCATAAAAGGGGTGGGATGCCGTTTATCAATGAGCTTATGTTGCAGGCAGTCGTTTACGGATAGTGGTTCCCCATGTTTGGCTACGTAAGCAGGACTGGCGACGACCACGCTTCTTAGCGTGCCAAGTTTTGTCTGAATCATCGTCGTGTCGGATTGGTTTCCTACGCGAATGGCCAGGTCGGTAAGCTCCAGGGCCGGCGTATGCACCATCTCAGAAAGGTCCAGGTCTATGGCGAGCGCCGGAAACCTTGCCATCAGCTCTGGAAGACAGGGCAGCACCAAACGTTTGCCAAGAGTCGGCCAGCAGGTTAGTCGAACTGTGCCACGAACCTCTTTGCTCCTTGCTACGGCTTCGCGCTTGGCGCAGGTAATCTGTTCAAGTATATCCACTGCACGCCTGTATAGGATCCGTCCCGAATCGGTTAGTTCCAGTGAGCGCGTACTTCGTAGCAAGAGTTGTACTCCGAGTTCATTCTCCAGGGCACTCACCTGTCTAGCGATAGCAGACGGAGATTGACCGCGGCGGCGGGCAGCCGCAGAAAAGCTTTTCAGCCGGACTGCCTGAACAAAGGCTTCCAGGTTAGAAGACGAGCTGTTTGGCATCATCTTTGCATATTAGACAAAAATGTTTCGCATGGATCAGCCAAACCGTAAGATTTTAATCACATGCAGGATGAACTGTTATGATCGATCGTCAGCTTTCAGACTCAGTGGTAAGGGCCATCATCCATGCTCCTGCAGACAAGGTAGACATTGCGGACTGGCTGTTCCATTTGCCGGACAGCGAGTATCAGCGATGTTCGCATGCGCACATTGCAGCGGGAGTTACCACGACAGATGACGGCAAGCCGATGTCCATCAATGTGGAGACGATCGGTGACGCCCTGGTCATTCAGCACTACCATGCAGAGATTCACGAGCCGCTTCACTGCCGAATGGTTTCTATCTCCGACGCGATCACGAAGAATGGGCGAAGCAAAGTCAAGGTAGTTTGGGACCTGAGTGCGAAACCTTTAGATGACAGAAGCTGTGAGTACACGAATCACATCAATGCATATGCCACAGATGAATTCCTGGAGTTTATCCAGCTGCATGGTATTACATTTGAACAGGCCGCGGCAGCGCGGCAAGCCGCAAGCGATGCGCACAATAAAGAGGAGACTCCCAACTTTGCCAAGAGCATCGAGGGACGTGCACTCGGAAAGGGCTGGCATTCGTTCTGACGAGTTTTTAAGCAGAGTTGGAGAGCATAAACGATTGTCGGGATGAATCCGCAGTTCCACACAGCCAAGAGGCGCCCCCTAAAAGGCGAACGCTGCATAAGCTGGTCTGTTCTAGAACAGATCAGCTTGTGCAGCATTTTCGGTGCGGGGTGGATGTGGTTGACCGTGCTGTTTCGTCTTTGGCTGGGCACCGCGCAACCGGTCACTGGCTCACTTAGCGCGCGGATAGCGCCTTCCGCTCGATGCTCTTGGCAAAGTTGGGAGTCTCCTCAAGGTTGTGCGCATCTAGGGCCTTCTGCATGGCTTCCTTAGCGGCCTCGTAGGGAACGCCATTCTTTTCGAGGAATGCAAGGTAATCGTCGGTAGCACCCGTGACGACATTATTGGTCAATTCACAGGTGCTCTCAGTAAGAGCCGTCGCAATCATTTCCCAGCGGACTTGTATCGTCGTCTTTCCCTGCGGCGCCAACACATCGGATAGGGAAATCAATCGGCAGTGATGCTTCTCCGATATGTCCTCAACGTAGTGCTCCAGGATGAGGCCGGGGCCGACCATTTCCACGTTAATGGACATGCGCTTGCCATCGGGGGTTCTGCTCGTCCCGCCGGCGAAGTGGGCCGTTGAGCAACTCTGATACTCGGCATCGCTCAGGTTATATACCCATTCTGTAATGTCGATCTTATCGAGGGGAGCGTTGATCACAGCTTTGGAGCTGCTCTGAACAAGTATCTGTTGAATGTTCCTGTCGTCCGATGTCGTCTGGTTAAGAAGAATATCCTGGCTCATACGTGCAGCATAGATTTATTCGGCCGGTGCTTGCTTCCACGAAACCACTGGCTTGCCTAAAACTTTCTACAGATCTCTCCGAAAGCTACTGGGTGACACATCGTATCGTCTTCGGAAGGCGTGAGAGAAATGTGCGTGACTGGCGAAGCCGCAATCAAGGGCAATTTCCAGCAGCGTCAAACTGCGATTGCGCATCAGATTCTTTGCGCGGGTCAAACGCAAGTGCAAGAGGTACTGATGAGGCGAAAGCCCCGTACTGGACCGGAAAGCGCGGAGGAATCGGTTATAGCTATATCCCGTCTCCGCTGCCAAACTTTCAACACTTGAACATGCGAGGGGATCTGCCTCCATGCGGTCGATGATCCGGCTTAGCGCTTTCGCGCTAAAAGCTTCAACGCGCGCAGGAACCGTGCTGATGCCGGCGCTTGCGATAGTAGTAAGGCGAGCCGAGAGCGCGTAGGTTAAATGCTCAACATACAACGGACCCGACTCACCGCCGGACTTCACCTCATCCCTTAGCAGCGAGAGAAGCTGCGAGAGAGAAGAGTCACGAAATATAGGTTCGTCCAAAGAGATACTCCGTCGCGACCCGCAACTTCGCCCCTGTCTCTCATCCTTGATCTGATCCGAGATATCGAGGAAAAACTTCTTATCGATAGCGCAAAAGAGCAGGTCTGACGTAGTGGACGTACGTGCGGAAGGAACTACGCCGGAGGTGTATAACGTCATTGTCCTAGGGCGTTTTGTATAGGAAACAAAAGAGCCACCGGAACTCGTATGCTCGCCACGAGCATTGGAATTCCCTTGCCACAGCATCAGGAGAATAGAGTCGATGGAAGTTTCGGGGATCTCTCTGGGAGAAGCCTCATGCCCTTCGAGTGCCAGGCGAGACCATCCGAGGCCCAGGCTGGACAGCTTTATCGTTGAGTCTCCGCGAAGAAAGGTCCGTATTGCTGCGTTACCGCCTGGAATCGACATACTTCATCCTCCAGCACTCAGCGTGTATCGATTGAGTTCCCTTTCAGATTAGGGCAATGGAAGTTTTTGTGTGGCATTTAACTGGTTCGAGACTGATTTTCAGGAACGTTGGCGACCAAAGAGGTCAGCTTCGCAGATTGATAGAGTTCGTTTACAAAGGCCTTGATTGCGATTGCAAGCTGCTCTGGCTCGTCGATCGGGGAGAGATGACCGCTCTTCTCGATCACTTCGAGTCTTGCATCGGGAATCCGGGGAAGCACTTCCCGGCGGTGTTGCTCGACGGAGTCCAGAAGGTCGTTTTCTCCCGCAAGGACTAGTGTCGGGACGCTAATGTCTCCAACGCTCGAAGAGATGTCCTCCAGGATCGAGGCTGTTGGCCAAGCTAGTTTGGCTTCGTTCGAGCCGCTTAGACTATCTTCGATGATCTGCTCTATCAATTCTGTGGCTGGAGGTCGTGCCGTGAGAAATCCAACTGCCTGTAACGCGGTCTCTCTGTTGTCGTACGCGTGAATCTGTTGCTCTCGTGCGGCATCGGGAAAATGAACCGGCGTTGGCGGTGCAGGGGCGACCAACACGAGTCCAGTCAGTCCGACCGGATTTCGCGAAGCCAGCAATTGTGCAATCTTGCCGCCCATCGAATGTCCGATCAGAACGTATTTCGTCAGTCCCAGCGTATGGATGAGAGACTGGACTTCATCCGCCAAGTCCGAAAGAGCATATCCCTCAGATGGCTTATCGGATTGCCCCCAGCCTCTCTGATCGTATGCAATGCAGCGGAAGCCGTCCTTTAGATAGTTGATAACGCCGTTCCATGTCCTCGAAGTGCCACCCCAGTAATGAAGGAAGACAAGCACGGGCTCGCCGGCGCCCTGATCTTCGACGTTGATAGAGATACTTCCAATCGTGTGTTTCATCGTCACTTCCTCGCCTGGAATTGCTGGTTACGAAAAACAGTCATTGTCGACGAATTATTTCATCTGTATGAGTGCTACTTACCTGCCTGCATTTCTGGTCTGGTACTCGCGAATGAGGGTCTTGAAACTCTTGAGGGAGTTCTTGACCCTTTTTGTGTCTTTGTCGAACATGGCTTCAATAGAAAAGCCGCGTATCGCGGCGACCGCCAGGTTTGCGAAATCCCTGCTGATGGCATCCCTCCGCAGTCCCGCGTCTTGCATAAGCTGCATGATACGATCCTGTGATTCCTCTGAGATTTCAGATTGAAGCGGCGCGAGGCGTTCGGCCAGTGCAGAGTTACTTCGAGAGGACATCATGATCTCAAGTACAGCGATACCGGAAGGACCGCTCATAACCTCCCATGCAAGATCGGGCAGGGCAAAGTACCTCTCCAGAGGATCGCCGATCTTCGTCAGCCCCTCTCTCAGATAGACCGAGTCTCGCTCATGTGCGGCGCGCACCACGGCCAGCATCAGGTCATCCTTCGAAGAAAAATGATGAAGCATGGCTCCGCGGCTCACGCCCGCCCGTGCGGCTATGCTGTGGGTTGTAGCAGCTGCATATCCTTCCACGTAGAGGATTTCGATCGCAGCGTTGATGATTCGTTGCTGGGTACCCTCACTGCGTTCTTCCTGGGTCTGGCGCTTGGGATGCGCCGCAACCCGACCATGAGAACTGGAGCGGCTTCCCAGCCCGCCATTCCGATTTGAAGCCCTCTTCGAAGCAGGCAACGCATCTCCCCTTTGAATCGAATTCTCGTTTCCGTGCATCTTCTTCAATAGTGTAATATACAATCCATCCGTCCGGTTTGTTTATTGAAAGGAAATAATGAAAGTTTCACGAGCAGTCAGAACCTTCGTCTTTCTTGCAGTTGTCAGCACAGTGGGATTTGCCCAGTCGCCGACAGTCGCCGCTTTGATGACACCTTCGTCGTCTTTACATTCGATTGAGGCTAAGTTGCTCGTCGGTCTCCAGGATATTCCCGCTGGAGCCAAGGGAACGATCGAACTCACTCCAGACAGTCTCATCTTCACCAGCTCCGGTCTGACCGATCGACTGACGCGAGGGCGAATCAACGGGGTCTTCGTCGGGGATGAACGAGCTGAGACTGGAGGGTTTGCCGGCAAGATGGCTCGCGTCGCAATACCCTTCGGAGGCGGTGCCGCATTAGGAACAGTGACGCAGAAGCAAGTCGGTTTCCTCACCGTTGACTATCGAGATGAACACGACGGTCTTCGGAGCGCAGTCTTTGTTCTCTATAAGGCAGATGCATTGGAGATTGCGGACGCGATGGAGGTTAGCCTCTTGACCCATCCACCCGTGGTTCGCACTAGGGTGTGCAGAGCCCACGACTCCTCGACGATAATACGCGTGTTGCCAATTCAAATAGTGCCGGGATTGGCAGTTGCTCCGGAGTACCGGGCGCTGCTGTACGAGCGTCTTCTGGAACAGCCTGCACAGAAGTTGCGCGTCGATGAAATCCTGCCTGACGAGGAGCGGGGTGCGGAATGCGCGAGCTATACCCTGACACTGACAGTGGAGCAGTTCTCCAAGGGCAATGCGGTGCTGAGAGCATCTACCGGGCCTGTAGGGCTGTTCGTTGGAGTAACGAAGCTCGCAGTGCGCTCACAACTGCGCGACTCGAATGGCAGAGTCGTTCTGGATAAGGAAGTAAAGGTAGCTCGCAGAGGTGATAAAGAGAGTTTGAATGCCGCCTCTTCCGAGGCCGACGACATAGCAAAGGCAATCAAAAAGACGAATATCAGGGTAAAAGAGGCGAAACTGGAACAATGACAGATCAAGGCTCGAAGCGGCTACGTGTACTGATCACACGGTGGGTAGGCAAGGCTCTTCTGAGTTTGATGGCAGTCATCGTTCTGATTGCGGGCGCTGCACTCTTGCTGCGCTACCGCTTCCATTCGAGCGGGAAGGCCACCGAGTATGTTGCGGTGGGAAGCTCCTTTGCCGCCGGGCAGTCAAACAATTGGCTCCTTTGCTGAGAGCGACTAAGGTCAGCAATGACATCCCATTGAAGTGGGATGTCATTGCCGTGCGAGGTTCTTGCATTTTCGGCTGCGCGTCAATCCTTCTTCGAGGTCTTTTCCACCAGATTGATCGCAGCATAGATTGCATTCACCACGCGGTTTGATTTCCGCAGAAGCTCGACGACTGCGAATTTGCGATCTTCCTCCGATAGCGTAGGGAAAGAATGCGCCAAATGGAGTATAGGCAGCGCCGGCCTGGGCAGGGCAGGATCATGCATAAAGCGAGGTTCTTCCGAATGATCGAGCGGGACCAGGATGCGAGCGAGTTGCTTGATCGTTTCATTGGCTGCGGCGGGAGGGATCGCACCGGCGGCAATCTGTGAATAAAATGTTTTGAGTGCCAAATCCAGATTGCTGATAGCATCGAGAGCCGGCAAAAATGAAAAGCTCGTTCCGACCTGCTCTTGATATTTATCGAGTGCACTTTTCAAAGTCGCGGTTGCCGCGCGCCAGTCGAATGGAAGAATCGTAGCGTTCGCGGTTTGCCAGGCTGCTGCCAGGTAGATCCTGATATCGCGCTCGAGCACCTCACGGTCGGCGAGTTCGATCAAATCATTTTCCGTGTGCCATCCAATATTCCCGCCGCATCCTCCAACGGCGTAGTAATTCATCTGCGTTACCAGGTCTTCGGGCATCGTGGAACTCAACATGAAAAATCCACTGAGACCGATGTTGTTGAAAGACCAATCTCCGGCACGAGGAGCGCGTCCGCCAGCACTGTCAAGCCCGGTAACGTCTCGAATGATCTCCTGAGCAAATGCAGAAGTCTCCGGTGTCCATGCAAGGTCGCGATACTCAGTGGCCCAGCGGCATCCGGGGCTATCGCAATTGATATGGGCGACGCAGTGGGCATCCAACTCCTGCGCGAATGTGTCGGCGTACCAGGTGCTGCCTGCGTATCGTCCTGTCGAGTGGCCCGGCCACCAGGCGACGCGAACAGACCGCTTCAACTCCGCGCGCTTCTGCCACAAGACATTTGCAACTTCAAGTAAGGTGGCATCGCCCGTAGCATTATCTCCCACGCCTACATCCCAACTGTCATAGTGGCCATGCACCAGCACGAAATCACCTGAGGCATCCGACCCCGGAATGTCAGCCACAATCACTTTTTGTGAGAACCACCCTTCATCAAGACGTGTGCTGACCGTGGCTGTTTCGCCCCGGCCCGCCATCTCGATCAACTTGATGCCGTCAGGCTGATTTACGGAAACGACCGGAATTCTTGGTTTTTTGTTGAGTTCGCTCAATCCGGGAGTGCCCCAGATGGGGGTGCAAATAGCCCAATGAATATCGATACCCGGATTGATGGTAATGACGGCTATCGCTCCACTGCGTTCTAATTCCGCTATCTTTTGCGGAATTCCATAACCTTCAGTGATTGCAATCTTTCCTCGCAGGTCACGAGAAGCGTCTTCGACAAGATTTGCTGCGAAGAGATTGTTGATGGATTTGGATTGAGATGCTGGAACATGAACCAGGCTCCCGCTGACTCCGCCGGGAACAGAGGTGCTGTAGGAGGGCGTCTTGGCGCGAAACGATATCTCTCCAACGCGAACAGCGGCTTCATAGGGAATGGAGAGATAGAGGTCAGGCGTATGGACTGTGACAGGGACGTCCAGTTGTCGTAATTGCGCGGCAATCCAATCCCCAGAAGCATTTACATCTTCGGGTTTCCACCGTGGCCAGGTAGAAAATGTTGTGATCAGATTCCACGGAGCGTCCAGGCTCATAGCGTCCAAAACCCTCGAAAGCGCGTTATCCAAAGAGAAATCTCCTTCCTTAGAGCACTGGCCCGAACAGGGCTGCATGTGTCATCTGTCATATATATCAGACAGTATGAGGCGTGCGCGAATTTGTTTGAATCTCCATAAACCCCGATAATGCCCCGTATAAAAAGCCTCGACAGGTGTTAAAGAACTGTTGACACATGGTTGGCCCTGTTATATCCGTATGACACGGCTGTCATAGAAACATGACAGTAATCGAAAAGCGGTCGAATCATTTGAACGTATGGCACGGCCATAAAAGCCCTCGCCTCTTGGAGTGGCAGCCCGCAAGGCCATATGTAGTACGGAATTGCTTCCATTCGATATTGAGTGCTTTTCGTTAAAGACAACTATTTGGCAATCAATTCATTGTGGCGAGGTTAGATGCATGTCCCGGACTGAGATTTGTCGGTGTGTAGGTGCCTTTTGCTTTGTGCTTTCGGCTCTTTTGCTTCCTCTGGCTGCCTGGGGACAGGCGTCTGTGACAGGCAGGATATCTGGCGTCATCTCCGACCCTGGCGGCGCGGTTGTCCCAGGAGCTACCGTATCCCTCAATAGCAGGGCGACCGGAGAATCGCGCAAGCTGACTTCTACCAATGTAGGAGCCTATGACTTTCTGAACTTGTCGATCGGAAGCTATTCCTTGACTGTGCATGCCGAGGGCTTTGCCGAGGCTACCGGCACTGCCGAGGTTACGGTGCAAAATACAACGGTAGTGAATTTCAAGCTGTCGCTGGCGACGGCCGGACAAAGTGTGACCGTGAATGCGACCGCTGAAACGCTCAACACCAGCGATGCCACGCTGGGCGGGCTAGTCTCCGGGGAGAAGACCGTGAACCTGCCGCTAAATGGAAGATCGTTTACGGATCTCATCAGTCTTCAGCCTGGAGTGACACCGGTGATCAGCACGAGTGGCGGTCGCACCAGCGCTACACGGAATGATGGAGGCTTCGCAGGCGGTACGGATGACTTCTATAACGACATCACGATTGATGGCGGTGACTATAACGACATCGACGTTCCCGGATCGCTCATCAACAAGGCTCTCATCGGCACAGGCGTGCCGCCGGACGCTATCGCTGAGTTCAAAGTGATTACCGGCGGAGCAGGTGCGGAATTTGGCACGGTAGCCGGCGCGCACGTGGACGTTGTGACCAAGTCAGGCACGAACAATCTGCACGGCACAGTGTGGGAGTTCTTGCGGAACGACGTTCTGGATGCGGAGAACTACTTTGACAAGACTAAGCTGCCGTTCAAACTTAACCAGTTTGGCGCCGTCGCTGGTGGTCCGGTGATCAAGGATAAACATTTTGTTTTTGGTTCCTATGAAGGTTACCGTCAACGATTGCTTACGACAGCCGTCCCTGTAGTGCCAACCCAGAACCTGATCGCCCTGCTGCCGAGTGATGACGCGCATGGACATTTACAGCAACTCTTCAGCGCTTTCTATCCGGTGGCGCAGGTCAATGATACGAGCACGCTGATCGCCACGACGACTGTGCCACAGAACCAGGGGAATGATCGCAATAGCTTCATCATTCACACAGATAGCCATCTTACGAGCAAAGATACTCTGTCCGGACGTATTGTCTACAATCACGCCACTGGTACTCCGGGCGTAATTCTGAGCACCGGCATAAAAGGGGGCAACGATGGATTCGGATTTATCTCTGTTGTTCCTCAAATTACATGGACGCGAGTCATTACCTCGCAGATGATTAACGAGGCGCGTTTTACCTACAACCGTTCTGGCTTGTCGACAACCTGGGATACACCGCCGGAGGCTGTGACGGCGCTGGGGTATTCGCTAAGTGCCGCGGATCCGAACGGACTGCCCTATGTGACAGCATCGGGTACGGGTATAACCGCGATGGGTATCCTCACATCCATCCCTCAGGCGCGTAAATCGAATGTATTCCAATACAACGATACCCTTAGCATGACCAAGGGACGGCTAACGTTGAAAACCGGATTCAATGCTTTCCGGTATCAAGTCAATTCTTCCGGAGCAGACCGGCCGCGTGCGGCAACAACGTTCTCAGGATTTGCCGGTCTTGAATCGGGGAATTTCCTGCAGCAAACACAGACGTACAATCTTGATCCTCTGAACTCTTCATTGCGGCATCCCCGTTTTTCGCTCTTCGCAGGTTTTGTGGATAACACCCTGCAGGTAAAGAAAAATCTGACGCTCACCTTTGGTGTCCGGTACGAAATCAACACCATTCCAAAGGAGAAAGACGGCATTCAGGCGAACCTCTATCAACTGGATGCTTCAGGCAAAATTGAGCCCACTGCTCCTATCACAGACATTACGAACGTGGTGCTGGCACAATCCGTCAATGGGCTTTCCTATGCCAAGATCAATAAAAATGAGTGGCAGCCCCGCATAGGAATCGCGTGGCAGCCAGGCAATGGAATAACCTCGTGGCGTGCGGCGTATGGCATCTATTATGAGCGGCCCGATCTGTATAACTTCAATCCTGGTACCGGCAATCCGCCATTTTCAATTCCAACCCTGCTCAACAATCTTCCGTTCGGCTCGGTTGCCGATCCGCAGAATTTTCTTACAACGAAAAAGAACATCAGTGTCTATGATCCATCCACTGTTCCCATCAACGTGCAGAATTACAACGCCAGTGTCCAGGTGCAGGTGGAAAAAAATGGATACGTGCAACTGGCTTATGCCGGCTCGCATTCGGTGCACTACAACGTCCAGACCCAACCGAATTTTGGTGCCGCGTATGTGATCCAGCCAAGACCGAACCAGCAGTTCCAGGTAATCAATTTGACTGAGGGGATCGGTAACTCGCATTACAACGCTCTCCAGGCGGAGTTCAACCACCGCCAGGGCCGCGGACTTACCCTCCAGGGCTCATATACGCTGAGCAAGAATCTTGGTCTTGTGGAACCTGGTGCAACCCCATCGAGCCTCTATAACTTCCAGGTAGATCGCGGGCGCATGGATTCGGATATCCGGCAGTTGTTCATCGCGAATATGGACTATCAACTCCCTGTGGGCAAGGGATATTCAGTCGCATCGAGTGGTGTAGCGGAGAAGGTCGCAGGAGGATGGTCGCTCTCAACGATTGTCGCTTCCCATAGTGGCCAGCCCTTTTCGGTAGTAGCTGGAACCGATACGAACCACGATGGCAACACGACAGATCGCGCAACCCTTGTCAGCGGCACAATCGATTCTATTTACAACTCGAATGGAGGCAGAACGCAGTTCCTCCTGCCGCAAGCCGCAGCTTCGCATTACATCACTCCGGTAGGAGGATCGTTGCTCCCCCGCAACAGTTTCAACGGTCCCTCGTTTGTGAACGTTGATATCGGCGTGCATCGTCTCTTCGATATCTCGGAGCGATTTAAGGCGGAGTTCCGCGGCGAGTTCTTCAATATATTGAATCATCCCAACATGGGTCAGCCAGTCAACTCGATCATTTCGCCAGCCTTTGGGTCGATTCAATCAACGTCAGGGAATTCCCGTCAGCTGCAGTTTGCCGTCAAGGTATTTTTCTAGTCATCGAAGGTAGCTTCGACGACTCTCACTCTCTTCTTGGGGTAACAGGATGATAAGTATGCGAAAGAAATATTGCGCGGTGGCTGTCGCTCTGGTTGTTCTCGTACTCCATGGGAGCAACGCGCTGGCCGAGGCGCTGACACTCGAAAGCATCACCAAAGTCAGCCGGATGAGCGATGTTGCGGTGTCGCCGGATGGCAAGCAAATTGCGTTTGTCTCTAACCATTCAGGGCAGCCAAAGATCTGGCTTACGACTGTCGATGGCCAGGAACCAAAGCTTCTAAATGCATCTGCCACCGGGACTGAGAACTCGCCGCAATGGTCGCCGGATGGAAAGCAAATCGCGTATCTCGGCTCGGTTCAGGGACAGACGGATATCTATCTTGGGAGTCCTGGTGGTGCATCCCCATCCCAGATAACCAATGACAAGAGCGCGAAGCATGCCATTCGCTGGTCGCCCGACGGTAAACAGATTGCCTACATCTCGAATCGAGACAAGTATCAGGACATCTATGCTGTCGCCGCTTCTGCAAATCAAACGCCGCGAAAACTAACGGATCAGGCTAATGAATGGGATGAGCTCCGATGGGCTCCAGCCTGGTCACCCGATTCGAAAGAGATCGCCTATGTGTCAAGCAAGGGTGATTACTTTGCTGACGATTTGTGGTTGCTCAAGCTGGATGGCAGCGCTCCGGAAAAACTGACCAGCACCATCACCGTAATGACCGATCCGCAATGGTCAGCTGATGGCAAATACATCGCGATGAATGCGGTGGAGCGAAATGAGTTCTGGTTTGACGATGCATCCGACATTTATTTGATGGATATGCCATCGCGTAAGCTGCACAAGCTTGCAATGGACCAGTTCGTCACCGATCTGAACGGCGGAATCCACATGGACTGGGGGCCGGATAATCGCACGCTGTATTTCCGCTACAACGTGCACGGAGATTCAAATATCTGGGCCATCAATGTTGAAGGCAACGGAGTCGCGACCCAGGTCACAAATGGCCGCGGTGTTGTCCATGCACTCAGTATTTCCCCAAAGGGAGATTTCATTGCACTGGTGCGAGCGACGCAGACCGATCCCGGCGATCTTTCAATCATTCCGACCATTGGCGGAGAAGAGAAGCAACTCACACATTGGGCAACGCAATTTGATGGAGTGCAGGACCCCGTCAGAGTGGGCTATCGCAGCAAAGATGGGTTGTTCATCCCTGCTTATCTGTACAAGCCTGCCATGAAGGATGGCGTGAAGTACCCGGCATTGGTTTCAGTTCATGGCGGAGGCAATAATGCATTCGCCGATGGCTTCCATGGCCTGGAGCAATACCTGGCCCAGAAGGGTTACATCGTGCTGGCGATCGAATATCGTGGCAGCTCGGGCTATGGTCGCCAATTTCAGCTTGAGAGTTGGGGCAAGTGGGCATCGGAACAGGGCTGGGACGCGGTGGCAGCATCCGATTACCTGCGTTCGCTCAACTACTGCACGGGCAAGGTTGGAATCTACGGAGGGAGTTATGGCGGCATTATGACAATGGCCGCGCTCACAAGAGATTCCTCGAAGTTCCAGGCGGCCGCACCCTTTTACGGAATCTACGATTGGGCGAATGCCTACAAGGATGGAGATCGTCTGATGCGGTTCTGGGTAGTGATGGGCATGAAGGGCTTCAAGCCCGAGGAGAACCCGGAGATTTATCACATGAATTCAACCATAAATTTCGTGGATCAAATTACGACTCCGATATTGCTTGAGCATGGACAGCTTGACCGACGAGCACCCTTTCCGCAATCGAAGGAGCTGGTTGAAGCTCTCGAGAAATACCACAAGACCTATGAGTACTTCACATTTCCCGATGAGCAGCATGGGATTCGAAAACCTGCGAACTACATCGTGGCCTACACGCGCATGGAGAAGTGGTTTGATAAGTATCTGAAAGACGTGTCCGCAACAGCTTCAAGTGCAGGGGGTGCTCAATGAGAACAGTAGCTGCCCTCATCTTAGCTGCGTGCTCATCGATGTTCATCTGCAATGCGCAGACACCACTCACACTTGAAAACATCACCAAGGTGAGTCGGATGACGGATGTCGCAGTCTCCCCTGATGGTTCTCAGATTGCCTTCGTGTCAAATCACACAGGGGCAATGAAGATCTGGCTCATTCCTGCACAGGGCGGGGAAGCTAAGCCTTTGATCGCTGGTGAAGATGGGCAGACCTCTCCGCAATGGTCGCCTGATGGACAAACCATCGCATATCTTGCCCCAAAGGACGGACACCCCCAGATATTCGTTGTGGCTGCAGCGGGGGGCGCTCCATCGCAGGTCACGAGCGAACCGACGGCAAAGCATGGCCTTCGCTGGGCTCCCGATGGAAAGCAACTCGCTTTCATTTCAAATCGTGATCGCTACCAGGATCTATATATAGTTGCCGCAACCGCCAGCCAGACTGCACGCAAGCTGACAGAACAGACCAACGAATGGGATGAGCTTCGCTGGGCTCCGGTATGGTCTCCTGACTCACAGACACTCGCATTCATCTCAGGACGAAGCAGCTATTACGACGATGAGTTGTGGATGATCGGCGTGGATGGCAGCCACCTGCAGAAGGTCACGACCGGTATTCGTTTGATGGGTGACCCCGTCTGGTCTCCAGATGGAAAACAGATCGCCTTCAATGCGGTGCGTGACGATGAATATTGGTTCGAGGATATGTCTGACCTTTTCGTGCTCGACGCCGCCACTCATTCGCTCCGCGAGATTCCGACAGAAGCGTATGTAAGCGACTTCGAGATGGCGGCGCATGTTTTCTGGTCTCCAGACAGCACGCTCTTGTATTACCGCAATATCAGCCGAGGCAACACAAACATGTGGTGTGTCCCCGCGGATGGTTCGCATGCGGCTACTCCGATGACATACGGCCTGGGTGCAATGCCGTCGCTGGATATGGCGAAGAATGGCTCTATTTCAGCGTTTGTTCGCGTGACCTCAACCTCTCCAGGAGATCTCTTCGTACTTCCGGCGATTGGTGGCGAACCGCAACAACTTACGCATTGGGCAACGCAATTCGCCGATGTTAAGGCTCCGGTAGAAGTCTCTTTCAAGGCGCACGATGGCATGTACATTCACGGCTATTTGTTTAAGCCGCCTCAGGAGGGGAATGCAAAGCTTCCGGGACTCGTCTCCGTTCACGGCGGTGGCACAAATGCTTATGGGAACGGTTTCCACGGTCTTGAGCAATACATGGCGTCAAAAGGCTATACAGTTCTCGCAATTGAGTATCGAGGGAGCTCAGGATATGGCCGACCCTTCCAACTGCTTTCCGTAGGCGACTGGACGCAAGGTCAGGGCTGGGACGCGGTCGCTGCATCCGAATACCTGCATTCTCTATCGGACTCGAACGGCAAGGTGGGAATCTACGGTGGGAGCTATGGCGGCATCATGAGCATGGCTGCCGTGGCGCGGGACTCGTCGAAGTTCCAGGCTGCTGCGCCCTTCTATGGAATCTACGATTGGGTGGCCGCCTATGGCGATGCCGACAGGCTTGGCAAGATTTTTCTCGTCACTGGTTTCAATAACTACACACCGCTTGAGAATCCCGCGCTCTATGCGCGCAACTCAACCATCAACTACCTCGATCAGATCACAACGCCACTTTTGATTGAGCACGGGGAGCTTGACCGTCGTGCTCCCTATAGTCAGGCACTTCGTATTACCGACACGCTCAAGAAATCGAACAAAACATTTGAATTCTTCCACTATCCAAACGAACAGCATGGCATACGCGATCCGAAGAATTATGTGGATGCCTACACCCGGATGGAGAAGTGGTTCGATCACTATCTTCGTTGATGCAGAAGACAAACCAGGGAGCTATTGTGAAGAAAAAGCAATATGAAGGGTACCGTTCCTTTCAGTATCTTGAGCCGGGCATTGATTATCGAGCCTTCAAACTTGCCAAAGAAATCAATCGAGTCGAGCCTTTTCAGGTTCCGACTTCTTCGGAGGAAGAAAAGCGAGTACAAGCAATCTTCGACCGCGAGATGGTCATCTCTTTGCACGATCACGCCTTCATTACTCCGGAGGATGTGAGCGAAATCTTTGAATTCAGGCGTCACGGCAGAGACTGGACAGGCTATGAGGGGCTTGCACTTTCCGGCCTCGATGTGGTCTTCGACAACTTTATGAACGGCACAGCCATGATTACCAGTCGCGCAGGCTGGAAGTGGAGCGACATCGTGCATGACATTGGCATGCGCTACAGCGATATCGCACATCAGCGCATGCTCTTTCGCGGGGAGACGCTGGCCGATCTCTATGCGGCGAAGGAGACAGGGCGTATTGCTTTTGTGGGCGCGTTGGAGGGTGCTACAGCGATTGAGAACGAGGTTGATCGCCTGGATGTACTCTACGGATTCGGTATTCGCATGTGTGGAATTGCCTATAGCGAGGGCAATCAGCTAGGCGCTGGCCTCAAGGAGAAACGCGACGGAGGCCTTACTGAATTCGGACGCAAGGCCGTTCGCCGCATGAACAAACTGGGCATCGCTATCGACGTTTCGCACTCAGGCGATCAGACTTCGCTCGACACGATTGAAGTCAGCGAGCATCCAATCTTCATCACACATGTAGGGGCGCGCTCGCTCTGGGATACGCCCAGGATGAAGCCTGACAACGTAATCGAAGCCTGTGCTGCCAAGGGCGGTGTCATCGGAATCGAAGCGGCGCCTCACACAGCCATAACGAAGAAAAATATCGTCCACACGATTGATTCCTATATGGAGCATTTCGAATACATCGTCAAGCTGGTCGGAATTGAACACGTGGCATTCGGTCCAGACACGCTTTTTGGCGATCATGTGGGTCTGCACAAAGTGTTTGCCTCGGAGCTTTCGCTGACTTCTGCTCATGGGGCAGCTGATTTTCCAAGAG
>JAATFH010000145.1 GCA_015655315.1 Terriglobales bacterium | reverse complement strand
GCTCCATGAGCGCTTCTTTTGCCAGCAGCATCGCCTTCTCAGCCGTGCCTCCGATGCCGCTGCCGAGCATTCCCGGCGGGCACCATCCCGCGCCCATGGTGGGAACGGTTTTCAGCACCCACTCGATCACCGAGTCGGATGGGTTCAGCATGGCGAACTTCGATTTCGCCTCGGAGCCGCCGCCCTTGGCGGCAACAATGACTTCTACGTCTCCACCCTTGACAAGCTGCACATTCACGACGGCCGGAGTATTGTCGCGGGTGTTCTTGCGCGCGCCCGCCGGATCGGCCAGAACCGAGGCGCGCAGCACGTTGTCAGGATTGAGATAGGCGCGGCGCACGCCCTCATTTACCATCTCTTCGACGGTCAACTCGGCGTCCCAGCGCACGTCCATGCCGATCTTCAAAAATACGGTGACGATGCCGGTGTCCTGGCAGATGGGACGATGACCTTCGGCGCACATGCGTGAGTTGATGAGGATCTGGGCCATCGCATCTTTTGCGGCAGGCGACTCTTCCTGCTCATAGGCCTTCGCGAGGTTGGTGATGTAATCCACCGGATGGTAGTAGCTGATGTACTGAAGGGCATCCTCTACGCTTTGAATCAGATCGTCCTGTTTGATCGTCGCCATGAAACTCCGCAAATCTCTCTACGCCAATCTCTCTACTAGGATAAATGAATCGGGCACCAAGACGCTGCCGGCAAGCCGCTGCGCAGAAATCGATGCTTCTGTCCTATGCTTTGTCCTTTGATCGTCTAATCTAAGAATATGAACGGCAACTCACTCTCCCACGAAACCTTCGACGTACTTGTGATTGGCGCCGGGCCGACCGGGATGGCTTGCGCCATTGAAGCGCAGCGCGCCGGGTTGCGCAGCGTTCTGGTGGACAAGGGCTGCCTGTGCAATTCGCTCTTTCACTATCCGTCGCATATGACTTTTTTCACCACGCCGGAGTTGCTCGAAATTGGCGATATCCCTTTTCCCAGCGTGAACCAGAAACCGACCCGGAACGAGGCGCTGGAGTACTACCGCAAAGATGCCGAGCACTACAAACTCGATGTCCGCCCTTACCAGCGCGTGGATTCGATTTCCGGGACGGATAACGATTTTCGCGTTCATGTCACCGACCGCTTCGGGCGCAAGCTCACGCATCATGCGCGCAAGCTTGCCGTGGCGACGGGCTACTATGACCTGCCGAACTATCTCGGCATTCCGGGCGAGGACCTGCCGAAGGTACATCACTACTACGACGATCCTCATCCTTACTACGACCTCGATGTGCTGGTGATCGGAGGCAAGAACTCCGCTGCGATTGCCGCACTCGATCTCTGGCGTCACGGCGCGCGGGTAACGCTTGTGCACCGCGGACCAGCCATGCATAAGCACGTGAAGTACTGGATCCTTCCCGATATCGAGAACCGCATCAAAAATGGTGAGATCGCTGCGCACTTCGAGAGCAGCGTGGGGCAGATTCGGGAAGATACCGTCACACTGGACACACCGGATGGCTCGCTGACGATCGGGAACGACTATGTTTTTGCCATGACCGGTTATCATCCGGATTTCGAGTTCCTGACAGGACTCGGCGTCGAGCTGGAAGGCGAGGACCGTTGCCCGTCCTGCGATCCGAAGAGCCTTGAAAGTAACGTGCCCGGCATCTATCTTGCGGGAGTGATACTTGCCGGAGAGAGAACCAACGAGATCTTCATTGAGAATGGCCGTTTTCATGGGCGCCAGATTGCATCAGACTTAAAAGAAAAGCTCTCGGCCGCACTGAGAGCGTAATCTGAATACTGAATTTTCCTGCCGGCTGGCGAAAGAAATGCGAAGTCAGGATGGGCATTTTTCCCGAGGACTATGGCTTTACTTCGGCCTCGAACAATTCGCGGTCAGTTAATTGCCAGCCTGGTGCTTTTCGAGCTGCTGGTGCTGGCTGTCTTCGCCGTCTTTCTTGTTCATGAGCAACAGAAAGAACTGCAGCAGCGTGTCGACCGCCGGCTCGAATACCAGGGGTCGCAGCTGGCGTTGCAGGCAGGCGCAGCCCTGGCGGAAGGCCGGTCCGGAGCGTTGCAGGGACTGGTCAGTTCCATGCTGCAATATCCCAGCATTGGCAGCGTGCAGATTACCGATCTGCAGGGACTAACGCTGGTAGGCACTGACTCTTCCCTGAATGGCAAGCTGAACCTGACTCAGGTAGAGCGCAATTACCTGCGCGGCCTGGAAGCGCCGATGCTGTTTACGCTTAAGGACAGCGTTCGCGAGATCGTCGCGCCGGTGAAGGTGAATGGAGAGCTGCGCGCTCTGGTCTGGATCTACCCAAACGAGGAGGCGGACCGCCTCCAGATGCATTCGCTTTTGCGCATCACGCTCATCTCCTCCGTCTGCGCCATACTTGGCTGCACCCTGCTGGCGACGTTCATGGCCCGCACCATTACCCGTCCGCTCAATGTGCTCACGCAGGCCACGCGGCAGGTGGTGCGCGATCCGGAAGATACATCGTCCTTTCCGCTGCAGATTTCTTCGACGAATGAGGCCGCCGACCTCACGATGGCCTTCAATATGATGGTCACCTCGATCGAAGAACAGCGTGCCGGGCTGAACGATACGCTGGCTCTTCTGGATTCCATGCTGGCGAACGCACCCATTGGCTTTGCATTTTTCGATCGCAAATTCCGCTTCGTCAGGGTGAATCAGTTTCTCGCAAACATGAACCACAGCTCCATCAGCCGCCATCTTGGCCGCACTGTGTTCGAGGTTTTTCCTGAGTCTGCGTCCGTTCCCATGCAACAGGCCATCGACTCCGTATTCGAAAGCGGGACACCGGTACAGGATCTCGAGCTGACGGGAGAACTGAGCGATCATCCCGGGCGCGTGCGCAGCTGGCTGATGAACATCTACCCGGTTCGGACCGCGTCGAATGCGGTGCGCTGGGTAGGCGCCGTCATTGTGGATACGACGCAGCGGCGCAACTCCGAGGATGCTCTGCGCAAAACCGAAAAACTGGCAGCCGCGGGACGCCTGGCTGCTTCCATCGCGCATGAGATCAACAATCCTCTGGAAGCGGTTACGAATCTTCTTTACCTGGTCCGTTTGCAGGACTCGCTTCCGTCGGAGACGATGCACTATATCGATCTGGCGCAGCATGAAGTTGCCCGCGTCTCCGAGATTACCCAGCAGACGCTTCGCTTCTATCGCCAGTCCACTTTGCCGATTACCACGAAAATCAGCGAGCTGATGGATTCCGTGCTGACGCTGCATCAGGGCCGCGTGAATTCGCTGCAAGTAGAGGTGCAGCGCTGCTACGACCAGGATCTGGAGTTATTCTGCTTTGCCGGAGAGATGCGGCAGCTCTTCGCTAACCTGATTGGCAACGCGCTGGATGCGATGATGCCCGGACCGGGACGGCTTGTGCTCAGCGTCCGGCACTCGCGTTCCTGGCGCGATCCGGACATTGAAGGCGTACGTATCTCAGTGATCGACACGGGCTCGGGCATGTCGGAAGAGGTTCGTGGCCGCATCTTTGAGCCATTCTTCACCACGAAGGAAGCAACCGGCACCGGCCTTGGACTGTGGGTCAGCGCTGAGGTGGTCCGCAAACATCATGGCACGATTTATATTCGCAGCCGCGTCGCTGTCGATGGTCAGACGAACGGGAACTCACGTTCCGGGACTATCTTCATGATTTTCTTTCCTTTCGCGCGCGACGAAAAAGCGGCGGCGGAAGGATTGCAGGCTGACGCGCAGAAAGCTTAGGTCGTATCGACATATAGAACACCTCGGTTGTCATCCTGAGCGGAGTATGACGCGTTTTTTGCGTCATACTCCGTCGAAGGATCTGCTTTTTCCTGACTCCGCTCACATTTCGCTCACCGAAAAGAAAAAACAGATCCTTCGCCTGCTCAGGATGACAATTCTTTGCTGTAATAAATACTTCCGCTTCTATGTCGATATTGCCTATTGCAGCGCTTCGGGCTTCAATGACTGCAGCGAGCAACTGGATACAGGACGTGCACCGGCGTACTTCGATTTCGTCACATGAAAGCGATGCAATTGCATGTATCGCACGCGCAGACCCCCGAGAGTGGGAGGCATCGTCTTTGCTGCTTTGTTCATATCGACTAATACCAGCAACACAGCTTCCTGCGGGTTGTCGCGACTCTGAGCGACGCCGACGCCAAAAATGGCCGGGTCCGTGAACAACTGCGGAGCATACTGACGTTGAACGGCAGCAGCATTGTTGAGCGCAGCGGCCGAAAGCTGTACACCTGGAGAAGCAGCGGCAACCTTGGGTGCGGTGCCATTGGTGACGCTTTGTGCGTCGGTGAAAATGACAACCGTGCGCACTCCCGCGATGGTCTGCGGAATGGCAATGTTCGGTTTCGTTCTATCGACATACACAAGGACGGCCGCTTCGCCGGGGCTGTCTGCGCTTCTTCCTGCCAGAACGCCGAGCACACCCTTTTCGTGATTCACGATTTCTGCCGCCGCATTCTGGGCCGCGGTTTTTGCCAGCGTTTCCGCCGCTCGCGAAAGCTCAGGGAGAATGCCGCTTGCTGCCTCGGTTGAACTGTCATAGTTGAGGCACGTGACGGGGTGTCCGGTTTTGCTGCCTACGATACTGAGCTTCGATCCGGTCTGGTTCCCCAGCTCCGTCAGCACATCGCCGATGGGATTCGCGACGCTTAAGCCGTTGCCATTTCCGTCCGTTCCTCCGGCGTAAAAGAGGCCTACAGGCTGAGCGTTCGCGGCGTCGACAATCAGCGAGCCGGAATCGCCGCTATCGGAAAAACTGTCGCCTCCGATGCCGATCTGCCCGGTGAAGGTCTTGGTGTAGTACGGCTGCGTTTCCGCGCAGTCCTTGTAGTAGTCCACTTTTACAGCGAGATTCACACTTTCAACCGCAGAGCAGGTCAGCCCTGTGGTGCGTCCGCTCTTCACTACGCGCAGTCCATTCAGGTTGGCCGCGTTCAGCGTCTCTCCTGTACCGGCAACAGGAGGCGCTGCGCCGAGCGGTCCGTTGATGGTGCCGGAGGCCGCCTGTCCCAGTTGGAGAATACTGCCATCGGGATTCACGGCGCCCGGGCTAACGGCTGCCAGCGCGGCATCGACGTTCGATTGGTTCGTCGCCAGCGGAACGTAATAACGCAGCGTGCCAGCGGAACGAACGGTCGAGCCTTGCTGGCTGAGGGGACGGCAGGCATCGTCAATCAAGCCGGGCTGATCGATGGTGTCGCCGATTCTTCCCTGGTCCGATTCGGCGAGAACGTGATTGTTGCTGAGGATGAATTGATTGTGCTCGCTGTCCTCTACCAGTGCGCCGAGGGTGCCGCCGCAGCAATCGGCGATGTAGCTATCTCCCGCACCGTCTTTGTAAACGTCGTAATCGCCATCGTTGCTGCCCGACGCCCCAAGCGAGATGAGGCCCGTCTGCGCTGTCTGATTGGTGAGTGCGCTGGAATTCACTCCATCCCCATTCACGAGCAGATGCAGCCTGGACTGTGTATTTGTATCATTTACAGTTGCAATTAAGTGGACCGATTGCTGGCCGGATAGAGTGGCGGGAGCGGTGTAGCTTATTTTGCAGGTAGTGTACTGTTGTTTCCCGTGCTGGCAACTTGGCTGACTCAATGTTCCCATTGCGCCATCGCTCAGGCTCCAATGTACGGCTCCTTCATTCACTTCGGCGATCTGCGCGGAAACTTCCAGGGTCCCACCCTGTGAGAGCGCTGCGTTTTCGGGCAGCAGCGGCTGCAGGAAACCGGGAGTAACGGTAATGGTCGCACTGGTTGTGCGGGAAGGATCGCTTTGAAGATGCGCTGTCACTTCGACCGCAATGCTGTCGCCGGAGAGCGCGGTGGGAGGCGTATAGAGCCCCGTAGCGTCAATCGAGCCTGCGCCGAGAGAGGCTGCATTTTGCTCGCTGCTCACGGACCAGTTCACGGCAGCGGCAGAACCATCTCCCTGGGTCGCCTTGAATTGCATCTGGCCAGTCGTTGCGACTGCCACCGCAGAAGAGGAGATGGAAAATCCTCCCCCGTTACTCGTCGGAAAAGTACCGCATCCGGCAGCCAGCAGAAGCATTGGCAGGCACAGAGCGTGGATACGGAATTTGCGGGAGGCAAACATTCGGCGAAGCTGGATGCAGTCAGAGTCTATTAGACAATCCTGCGTCCCACTTTGTCACGAAGATGCGGTGAAATGCATGCTGATGGCCCGCTGCAGAGTTACGCCACGGCTCTCGAATCGTTTTCGCCATGGAGCGAGCCGGACGTGCTGGCCGCAGGCACAACTTTCAGTTCGACTGATTGCACCGCGTGCATCCTGCGTAGCTCGCGTCCGCTGAGGGGACGCATTGTGTCCGGCGAATAAAAGACATGCTTTCCGCAATCCAGGCAAACTTTATATGTCTGCTGTTCGATGGTAAAAGGACGTGTCAAGCGGTCATGCCGGCAACCAAGCAGAATTCCGTACAGGAAATCGAAAACTGCGCGCAGAATGCTCATCGAAGGCCTCTTTCAATGTCATAGTGAACATCAGCAAAAACCCGTTTCACATCAACGCACTGCTCCCTTAAGGATGCGCTTGCATTCGAGATGATGCAATTGTTCTGGTATTAAAAATTAGTAACGATAAAAGGTAATCAGGCAATGCGGATGACCAGTTTCCCGAAGTGCGCACCCGACTCCAGATACCGGAGTGCTTCTCGCGCCTGATCGAAGGGAAACATTGTATCTACAACAGGTTTCAGAGCCGTTTGCGCGATAGCGCGGTTCATTTCCAGAAAGTGCGCACGCGATCCGACATAGATTCCCTGAATATGAATCTGCTTATGCAGGATGGGGACAATGTTCAACGGCTCATTCGTCTGGCTGAGCACGCCAATTTGCGCGACGGTGCCTCCGATGCGTACTGCCTTCAGCGATTGGAAGAATGTACCCGCGCCGCCTACTTCCACGACCAGGTCAGCGCCTTCACCATCGGTTTGCTCCAAGACCCATTTGGGCCAGTCGGGGATCTGCTTGTAGTTGACTCCGGCATCGAGGCCGAGTTTCTTCGCGTGTTCGAGTTTCTGATCACTGCTCGAAGTCCCAAGCACGCGTGCGCCAAGCGCTTTAGCAAACTGCAGCGCAAAAATAGAAACGCCTCCTGTGCCTTGAATGACCACGGTATCGCCGGTCTTTATCTTGCCCACGTGCACGAGGGCGTTCCATGCTGTGACTCCGGCGCAGGGCAGCGTTGCTGCTTCTTCCCAGCTCAAATGATCGGGAATAACCACGACTCCGTTTTCGTGCAGCACAACATATTCAGCGAGCATGCCGTCGATATCGCCGCCAAGCGCACCGTGCTGTTTCTGCGCCGTTGGCGCGCCTTCAAGCCAGTTCTGCATGAAGATGCCGGCGACGCGCTGTCCCGGTTTCACGCGGGTTACACCTTCACCCGTGGCAACTACTTCTCCTGCGCCATCGGAAAGCGGGATGCGTGGCAGAGCCATTTTCGGGTTGTAGCGGCCGAGGGTGACCATCAAATCGCGATAATTCAGCGATACTGCACGCACTTTTACCAGCACTTCGCCTGCGCCGGGTTTTGGCTCCTGGGCTTGCATATGTTCAAGCTTGTCAATGCCAAATACAGGAATTCGCCACAGCTTCATAGAAATATTTCGTCTCGCGTAATGTAAATTTGCTACTTAGATGTGCTATTCGGGTTCGCGGATGTGCAAGTGTAGCGATACCATAGAAGTATGGCTAGAGGATGGGAGAGCAAATCCGTGGAGGAACAAGTGGCAGAGAAGCAAGCGGAGCCGGAACATTTGAACGGCAGATCGAATGCCGCAGCAGAGGCGACACGCAAGCGTCAGCGCCAGGAGTTGGAACTGCAACGTGAACGAATTCTAGATGAGCGTACATCCAGTCCGGTTCGTCGGGCCGCTCTCGAAGCAGCTCTATCGGAAATTGAAGCGCGTCTCGCTTTGATTCCGTGAGCCTTTTTACATCGGCTGGATAAGATGCACCGCTCATGAACAGGGCTTCAGCGTGTGCATCTGCTGCACGCGCTGAAGTCTTGTCGTTCTGACTACCTGTTTCGGTGCGAAATACTGCGGACAAACTGATAGTATCCGGCTGCCCAGTCGCGATCGCCCAGTCCGGCTTCGCTTGCTCCGCGCATCTGTTCCTGAAAATGATCGGCGAGCGGAGTTTGCGTATTGGTGGCCGCTGCAGCCTCGCGAAAAAGACGCGTATCCTTCTGTCCCAAAGCAATCGTCGCGCCCGGTGTTTCCGGGGGATGAAGCATAACCTTCGCGTACGCGGCATAAAACGGCGATTGAAAAAGTGCCGCATTCACCGCTTCGATATACAGAGCCGGATCGATGCTTTGCGATTCCGCATAGACAAAGCCCTCGCTCAGTGACGCGATCATCGCAGAGATGAGAAAATTGCCGCCAATCTTCAACGCGTGAGCCTTGTAAGGCTTGTCACCAACCACGGTGATGCCGCGACTGAAAGACGCAAGCAGTGGCCGCACCTTTTCCAGCGCTTCATCCTTGCCCGCGGCGACAATCCAGAGTTTGCCTTCCGCCGCGACATTGGGACGCCCGAACACCGGTGCGGCGACGAAGCTTAGCTTACGTGTTGTATGTTCGACCGTCAGCTTCTGAGAGAGTTGTACGCTGATCGTGCTGAGCGAGACGTGCACGGCACTTTCCGGCAAAGCTTCGAGCAAGCCGTCGTTGCCAAACACGACCTCTTCGAGCGAAGCGTCGTCCATCAGCATGCTGAAGACCGCCTCTGCTGTCTTTACCGCTTCTGCAGGGGTAGAGGCAGCGGTCGCTCCCTGCTGCACCAGCGGCTCTAATCGGGACTTTGTTCGATTCCAGACGGTGACCGCGTGTCCGTTCTTGATGAGAAGCGCGACGATTGCCGAGCCCATTCGACCCGTGCCAAGAAAAGCAATCTGCATGATGAGTTATCTCGTCTGATGATGAGTTAAATGGAGATTATAGACATCAAATTGTACTCGGTGGTAAATTGCTTTCCTCCCCTGAAAGAGGATAAAGATGTGGAACTTTCTATCTTTATTCAAGGGCAGTCGTTGCGGCCGCTGTAAGAAGTTTCTCCTTACTAAAGAACAAATCGAATCAGGCTTCTGCTCCGAGGCTTGCGAAATAGCCGCTGGCGAAGAGCAGGCATCGTCTATGTAGAACACATCCGCAGGTGGAACTCGCGTGGACTTGGTCTTGTGGCTGTCTTGAAAAACAAGGCTGCCAAAAGGCAGCCTTGAATGGATGAATCAAGAAAGTTTACTGCTCCGGAGGATTGGAGATTCCGCTGTTCTGTGCTGTTGGTGGGTTGTTAGTTGACGGTATGGACGCAGCTCCCGACGAGCCAGGTGCCTTTTCCTGAACGCCGATCGAGTTCCCGGAAACAACCATCTCCACGCGGCGGTTCTGTG
>JAATFH010000522.1 GCA_015655315.1 Terriglobales bacterium | reverse complement strand
GCCATAGAAGCATTCATCTTCCTTGCGGTGAATATGCGGCGGCGGACCGTTTCCGGGGAAAGACTCTATTTCCGTGACGGAATATGCTCCGCCCGTCTGTTCCGCCGTGGTCTTGATGGCATAGAAATCACCCATGAGCCAAAAGCTCTGCCCCTGCCCCGTTTCGAGGACAGTGCTATCCGTGTTGTCCAGCATATTTTCGCTCATAGGTTTGTCGTGGAAGGGAGTAGTGTTCTACATTGTAGCTCGATTGATCAACTGTTAAAGAGAAAATTCAACTTCGACCAAATGCCCTACAATCTCAAGCCATTCGACTTCGAGGGCCGTTTTAGCGGACGGCTTGCCCGCCTGACCATACCAATACGCCGCGTTTGAGAGATCGCCTTCCTTGCGGTGCAGATAAGCATGTACCCAGGCGGCATCCCTGGAGTCCTCATCCTGAGCAATTTCGTGGGCTCGGCGCCAATCTCCCTTCGCGTCCCACCAGACGGCCAGCAGCAGCGGAGACAGGCTCGCAGGTGGCTCGGTGTCCTTCAATGAGTTACGAAATTCCTGGGGTGTCACGCATTTCCCTCCTCACGCAAATCCTTCCCGTCCAGCGGCGTTGTGACCACACCAACAGAGCGTGATCGTGGGATGCGCCACCCATGAATCCGATGGAGTCCATGCCGAATCATTATCTGACGATGGCGAGAAATGAGTTCGCTGCATCCGCGTGTTGGATTTGATCAGATAGCAACTGTTTGGCGGTGGCATAAAACCCGGTCGGATACCGGAGAAACGCTGGGTAAATTCACCCATAATGCGACGATAGAATCAAGACATCACTGATACGACATCTCTTCGGGAATTATTTCAAGCGGCCTTGATTCAATCGATTAGTCTAACTAGGATTAAACAGGTCGCATTTTAAGTTATGATGAAAGCAGAAAAGCCCGAGGCATTCCTGTTTTAACGCCTCGCGCAAAGCAGGCTTACAGCTGGAAACGTGCAAATTTTGATGGCATTGAGCGAACTGAAAATTGGACGGTCTGCCGTTGTAGAAGGACTGTTGCTGCCGGATGAGATTCAGCACCACTTGATGCACATGGGGTTCATGCCTGAGGCGCTGGTGCGAGCGGTTCGACGCGCCCCGACCGGCGACCCGACGGTATACGCGGTGGACGGAGTGGAAGTGGCCCTGCGGCGGGAAACGGCTCGATGGATTTCCGTGCGGGCATCTGAAGAAGGGACGCGATGAGCGACTGTTGTGCTACCGAGACGATCGAGATTGAACCTACGCCGCGTATCGCGGGAAAGATTCAAACGGTCGTACTGGTAGGTCCCCCGAACTCAGGAAAATCGACGCTCTTCAACCGCCTTACCGGCCTGCGGCAGAAGGTGGCCAACTATCCCGGCGTCACCGTGGAACAGCATTACGGAAAGTTGAGCGGCATTGACCGCGCTGACCTGACACTCATCGACTTGCCGGGAATTTACAGCTTCAGCCCGAATTCCGAAGACACCCGCGTGGCCGTGGATGTTCTGCATGGCCGGATGCCGGGCGCGCCGGTGCCGGATGCGGTGCTTCTGGTTCTCGATTCCCTGCACCTGCAGCGTCAGCTGATGCTGGCCGCGCCGATTCTTTCGCTCGGCCTGCCGACACTGGTTTTGTTGAACATGAGCGACCTGATGGAGACGCGCGGCGGCGAGGTGGATACGCTAGCCCTGGCGCGGGAGTTGGGCGTTCCGGTGGCGAAGATCAGCGGTTCGCGCGGCACCGGGCTCGATGCCATCAAGCATTTCCTGGCGAAGAAAAGTGAACCGCAGATGACAATGCCGCGTCTTGAGCTGCCGGTGATGGGCAATCCGCGCTCCTACAGGCAGTGGGCTTCCGGCATCAGCACGCGGACAAAATACAAGGCTCCGCTCTCTTCTGAGTGGACGCGCAAGTTCGATTCGGTTTTGCTGGGAAGCGTTACCGGACCGCTGGTTTTTCTGGCTATCGTCTTCGGCGTCTTTCAGATCGTATTTTCTGTCGGCCTGCCCATCAGCAACGCATTTCAGCAGTTATTGAACGATGCCGGCAGCAGGGTTGGCATGTTGCTCGGGCACGGATGGCTGGAATCACTTCTGATCGAGGGTGTCTGGAAGGGTGTTTCTTCAGTTCTGGTCTTCCTGCCGCAGATTCTGCTGCTCTTCCTGTTCGTGGGCGTTCTTGAAGATTCGGGCTACCTGGCGCGCGCCGCACTGATTGCCGACCGCGTGATGCGCGTTATCGGTTTAAATGGAAAGGCCTTTATTCCGCTGCTTTCAGCCTATGCGTGCGCGGTTCCGGCGATCATGGCCACGCGGACCATCGAGAACAAGCGCGACCGCTTCGCAACCATTCTGGTTACGCCGTTTATGACATGCTCGGCGCGGCTGCCGATTTACATGTTGATGATCGCGGCGTTTATTCCAAATAAGCCTATCCTGGGCAATTTCTTTGGATTGCAGGCGGCTGTCATGCTGAGCCTGTATCTGCTCGGATTCCTCGCGGCACTGGCGACGGCTCGTCTGCTGAAGTCATCGATTCTGAAAGCATCCTCGGCCCCATTCATTCTGGAATTGCCGCAATATCGGGTCCCGACACTGCGCTCGCTGGGACTGCGTTTGATTGATCGCGGCAAGGTCTTTGTGCAGCAGGCGGGCACGGTGATCCTGTGCGTAACGCTGGTGCTATGGGTACTGAGCCACATTCCCTTCGGTGCGAATCTGTCGCAGAGCATTATCGGACACATAGGACAGTGGATCGAGCCGATCATCAAGCCGCTGGGCTTCAACTGGAAGATCGGCATCGGTCTGCTCAGCTCGTTTGTGGCGCGCGAAGTGATTGTCGGCACTCT
>JAATFH010000310.1 GCA_015655315.1 Terriglobales bacterium | reverse complement strand
TGCGGAAGCATTCCCACCGTAAGAGGAAAAGGCTGGCTCGGGATGGGGCATCGGCCATCCCCAAACCGGGCCAGAGACCGCGCGGCGCGAAAAAGAGTGAGATGAATCCCGCTTCAAGCAACATGCCATCGGATTGGTAGTTGGAAAAATCACCTGCAGCGCTAACGAAGGAAAGAAAGCAGGCAAAGCAGACCAGCAGCGTGAGACGTGGCCAGATATTTGCGATGAGAAGGAGGGAGCTGACAAGCCCGATGACCGTGATCCCGACAAGCCAATCATTGCTGTTGGAAAACCAGAAAAGGGTAGGCGCAAACCAGAAGCGTGTGAATCCCGGAAACGAACGATCGACTGCCTGCAGGTACTGTTGCGCAGGCAGGATACCTTCCGGGCCGATGAGGCCGCGTATCTGAAAGAGCAGCGAGTAGAAAGCCGAAAAATAGATCAGTCCCAGGGCGCGAAGGAATATCCAGCGCGGGATTAGATGACCCCGGCTGGATGCATTTGCCTCGGGTCCGTCCTCCGGACCGAAAAACTTTCGCAGGATGGGCGCGCTGCCAACCATAATGCTGGACATCATAGCTGTTTCTGCAAGGTGCTCGTTGTCGATAGACTGATGGTCGAGCAGAGCCATGGAGAAAAAGCAGACACGAACAAGCCTTGAGCAGGAACTGAAAGCGGCCGGAGATGCGACACGTGCCGCGCAGGTGGCGCGCTATTTCAAGACGGGCAAGGGCGAGTATGGCGAGGGCGATATCTTTCTAGGCATTCCGGTGCCAGTCATGCGCCGGATCGCGCTCAAACACCGCATGCTCGTGCTGGCCGACCTGCAGAAACTTCTCGATTCAAAAATTCATGACCACAGGGCCGCAGCCCTGGAAATACTCGCGGTGCAGTTCACGCGGGGCGATGAGCGATTGCGCGAAGAGATCGTCAGGCTCTATCTGCGGAATACGAGCCGGATCAACAATTGGGATTTGGTAGATGGGTCTGCGCGGCCGATTCTCGGGGAATATTTGAAAACCCGTCCGCGCACGATACTGCGAAAGCTGGCGAAGTCAAAGAGCGTGTGGGAGCGGCGGATTGCGATTATCTCGACCATGACGCTGGTGTGGGCAGGCGAATTGGATGACGCGATGGAGATTTCCGAGATGCTGCTTGATGATGAACACGACCTGATCCACAAAGCCGTGGGATGGGTCTTGCGCGAAGCCGGCGTCGAAGACCGTGTGCGCTTGATTGCATTTCTTGAAAAACACTACGCGCGGATGCCGAGAACGGCATTACGCTACGCAATCGAGCATTTTCCTCCTGTGCAACGGAAGAAAGCGCTGGCTGGCTCATTTGATCCATCCTGAGATATGGTCGAGGTACATCGATTACTTTGGTTTCAATACTTAGTAAGTTCGACCTATCCATGAAGTAAGTCTCTTTGTATGCTTGATCAGTTCCACTCTACAAACAGGAAACTTAACTTTGCGCACGTTAGTGAGCGTGGTGATCCCTACACGCGAGAGGCCGCAGTGGGTCGTGTGCGCGGTGAAGAGCGCACTCGGGCAGAGCCATTCTCTGCTTGAAGTGATCGTTATTATCGATGGCCCGGACACGGAAACGATGCATGCGCTGCTGAATATCAGCGATGAGCGTCTACGGCTCATCGTGCTGCGGGAAAACGTCGGCGGCGCGGAAGCGCGGAATGAAGGCATTCGCGCGGCACGCGGCGAGTGGGTGGCGTTCCTGGATGACGACGATCTGTGGATGCCGGAAAAATTAGAGAAGCAGATGGAGATGGCGGCGACTATCCACGTAACTTATCCGGTTATCAGTTCGAGGTTGCTGGCTTACTCCGAGGATGAGCGCCGTATCCTGCCGCGGCGGCTATACCGCACGGGCGAGAACGTGGCCGATTACCTGTTTTGCCGTAACGGCATTTCCTACGGTGACGGAATGCTGCAGACATCCACACTGCTGACAAAGAGAAGCTTACTGATCGATGTGCCGTTTCAGAGAGGACTGAAGCGTCATCAGGACTGGGACTGGTTATTGAAGATCGCGTTGCGGCCTGACGTGGAAATTGCCATGCAGCCTGAAACGCTGACGGCGATGCGCGTCTCGAAGCGTAACGGGAGCGTCAGTCAGGCTGCGGACTGGGAAACATCGTTAGCCTGGGCGAAGACGGCTCGTCACCGAATGAGTGCGAGGGCCTATGCATTCTTTATAGCAACGGAGTGTGTTCCACGGGCACGCAGGTGTCTCGCCGGACCACGCGCATTGTGGCGATTGTTTTGGGAATGCCTGCGATATGGGCAGCCGGGTCTGCGACAGATAGCACTCTTCTTCTTGTTTTGTGTCGTCCCGGAAGGCTTACGTAAGGAACTGAATAGCCGGAGAACGCAAACAGTCTCAACCCAAGAATGTGGAGAATTCAGCTGAATATGAACGACTATACTGACCAATTCCTTGAGGCAATGCGGGAGATTCTTGTGCGATTCGATCAAGGCCGTTTAGAGCGAATCATGGATGTGCTGACGGATGTCCGCGCCAGGAGGGGACGCGTCTTCTTCCTGGGAGTAGGAGGAAGCGCGGCAAATGCGAGCCATGCCGTGAATGATTTCCGCAAAATCGCAGGCATAGAGTGCTATGCCCCCAGTGACAACGTCGCGGAGTTGACGGCTCGCATTAATGACGATGGCCTGGAGAGTTCCTATGCCAACTGGTTACGTGTCAGCCGGTTGAACAACCGGGATGCCGTATTTGTCTTTTCTGTTGGCGGGGGCAGCATTGCGCAACGTCTCAGCATGAATATTGTGCGCAGCCTCGATTTGGCGGTGCAGGTGGGGGCAGGAATTCTTGGCGTAGTGGGACGGGATGGAGGTTACACCGCACAGGTGACTGACGCCTGCATCATCATTCCTACCATCTCGGAAGATATGGTCACTCCGCTGGTGGAAGCATTTCAGGCGGTGGTCTGGCACCTCATTGTTTCTCATCCAAGGCTCAGGCTGAACGAGATGAAATGGGAATCGACGCCTGTTCTCGTGTGACGCGCGCGGTATTTCTTGACCGTGATGGTGTGTTAAACCGCAACGTGTGGAATCCGGCAACGCGCGCGTACGAGTCGCCACTTACGCCCGACCAATTCGCACTTCTTCCAAATGTGATTCCGGCTCTGCAGTTGCTGCGGGACCACGGCTATCTTTTGTTTCTGATCTCAAATCAACCGAATCACGCCAAGGGCAAGGCAAGCATGCAGACGCTCGATGCGATTCACGGCAGGCTTGTGGCCTTATTGGCCGCGGGAGATGTTTCATTTGCCGCTTATTACTATTGCTTTCATCATCCTGCATTCACGGGAGAGTGTGTTTGCCGTAAACCGTCGCCGTATTTTATTTTCAAAGCGCGGGATGCCTTTGGTCTGGATCTTGAGCATTGCTGGATGGTTGGCGACCGGGAAACTGACATAGCGTGTGGGCGCGCAGCCGGCACGCGTACTGTAAGAATTGGCGAGATGCCTGCATCGGGTTTAGATGTAGGCATCGTCGCAAGCGACCTATGGTCAGCTACGCAGCTCATCACAAGGAGTCTACGCAGATAGCGCCGGGGCTTCTTTTCGAGTATCGATCTGATAGCCGGCGGAACAGGCGTCACGATAAAACATATTGACCGTTTCGAGCGAGAAGACGTCGAGATCCTTACCGATGAGGTCCAGTTTGCCGAGCATCTCGGGGAGCAACGTAATGATGTGGCAGCCCGTCTCCTCCGCCTGAAAGATATTGAATACTTCACGCGGGCTGGCCCACAACAGTTCTACATTTGGCAGCGGTTCCAGCATGCGAGCAGCCTGGCGCATGAGCGGTACCGGATCGATTCCTGTATCGGCAATACGACCGGCGAAGATAGAGATAATGGCGGGCGTCTCGGGATCCAGGCAGGCAGCAACACGTTCTACCTGATCCAGGGTAAAAAGAGCGGTAACATTCAACGCTACGCCTGCATGGGAGAGACGGCGCAAGGCCGCTCCAGTGAAGGCTCCCCACGTATTTGTAACCGGAATTTTTATATTTACATTCGCTCCCCATGAAGATACGGCAAGCGCCTGCTCCTCCATGGTTTCGGGATCGTCTGCCAACACTTCAAAAGAAACAGGGCGGTCGGGAATTGCCTTGAGAAGGTCTCGTGCGAAAGCTTCATAGTCAACGACGTGTGCCTTTCGCATGAGTGTGGGATTCGTCGTAAATCCTTTGACGCGCGGGTCGGCGGACCAGGTGAGTAGGCTGCCGAAGTCGGCTCCATCGCAAAACAATTTGATACGTAGTCGATCAATGTCGGGCATATGTTCTCGTTTTAGTAATAGGAAGAGGTGATCAAATTTGCGATTCGGTCGGGAGCGGATCATGCACCGGACGAGAAGACAATGGATGAGTAGTAGAGCCTATAGGTGAAGTAGGCAGAGTTTGTTCACTTTCTGACAAGCGGCCATACAGGAAAAGCTGCCTGAATACGAGATAAAGAAAGTAAGTATTGCCTATTAGATATCGACGCCATAGACGCCGAGGTTCGCGCGCGAGACGGTAGAGCCACTCGATACCTAGTTTGTGCGTCCAGCGTGGGGCGCGCAGACGCATCCCCGATTGAGTATCGAAAGCGGCACCCACCGACATGGCAGCTCCAATCGGAAGAGACAGGCAGTTTTCGTGCATCCATATTTCCTGCTTTGGGGCGCCGAAAGCCACAAATAAAAGATCAGGGGCTGCTTTCGTAATAAGTTGGCGGATTTGAGCGCTCTCCATTGGATCGCGCTCAAACCCGTTGGGGGGGCAATACAAACCGGCTATGGATAATGTTGGATAACGTTGCTGCAGTCGTCGGGCTGCCTCAGCGGCGGCGCCCGGCAGTCCTCCGAGAAGAAAAATGCTCAGCTTATGGCTGGCGGCATCCTGGCAGAGGCGTTCCATCAGTTCACCCCCGGGAACACGCCCGGATATTTTTCTGCCGAGAATCTTTGAAGCGAGTACGACTGAAATCCCATCGGGAACATTGAGTGCCGAAGCTCGCAAAGCCTCGAAGAACCGTGCATCTGTCTGTGCCAGCGTAATCAATTGCGCATTCGGCCCCATGATAAGGAATGGCGCTGCCGTGGAGCGGCTCAGGAGCGCGTCCACGATCTGGCTGGAGGCTTCTTCCATCGTCAGGTTATTCACGGCGACGCCTGCAATGATGCATCGTGGCCGCGTACGAAAAGGTCTCGATATCTTCTTCTGGCTAATGATCTCGGGAGAAAAAAAGGCAGTCAGACTCACGGCCAAAAAACTTCCTTTCTGCGATAAAACGAGTCGGGAGGTATTCCATTTGCAATCGGGCCGAGGGGGAGGAATTCATCGATCAGCCGTCGCATGAGATAGCCGGGCGAAGCCAAAGCGGAACGGGCAATCGCTGTAAGAGCACGGCCATAGTGTTTCGCCGCGAGGTGCATATTCAGGAGGCGCAGCTGTTGCTTCGCCTCCAGCTGCTTCGTTGAAATAGCAGCTTCGAGCAGTGGGGATATATCGGCCAGAGGAAGCGGGTGACGATTGGATAAGTGTGACAGAAGCAGATATTGAATGTAGAGACCCTGTAACTCCTGCGTGTAGGAGTTACGCGAACTGATGCTGGAAGCATTCTGGCGAAAGCCTAGAAGTACTTCAGGCAATAAGTGTATGTCATAACGAAGGGCCATACGCCACCACAGGTCTGCATCTTCTGCGTGGGGGAGATTCCGGTAACCGCCGGCAGCGAGTGTTTTCTCGACATTGAGCACGGCCGACGGGTGACAGATTGACAGTAGGTATCCGGACTGCACGATCTTGCGTAGTCTCTGTGGCGAGCCGCGGCTGCATCGATAGAGTCCAAGGCTTTGGTTGGGTGGATAGTATTCCGCCAGCGAATAGAACATGCCCGCATCAGGATATTGCGAAATTTGCTCCTGCAGGCGTTCGATTCGCGTCGGGTAAGAGATATCGTCGGCGTCCTGTCGCACCAGCCAGCTTGTTTTTGTTTCGCGCAGGATTCGATTTAAAGTTGCGGGGAGTCCACGGTTTGGCTGGGAGAGGACACGAAGCCGGCTGTCCCGGATGGTCTCCAGATATTGCAGGCTTCCGTCGTCCGCACCGTCTACGATAACAAGGATATTGAAATCGGTTATTGTTTGCTGAAACAGGCTCTCTAGCGCCTCCGGTAAATAGGGCATCGCATTGTAGACAGGCAGACCAACAGTAATCGAGCTTTGCTGCAAGGCCCACTCCTCAACGCCCATTTTCAGCATAGATACACACACGTCGAGTATGACGATACGTGTGAGAGTCCAAGGCTAAGTCAGGCAGTAAGTAACAAAAGTAAATCTACTTGTTTTAGTTATGCACATATATCTCTATTTATTAGGTTCTGAGTCAAGGCATTTCACACATTTCGATAAACTTAGGTAATATTTGCATTCCAAACGAGTTCTGTTAGCTTTCATGCAAACCATAAGACACATAGTTTGCAAGGATTGCGCGAGTACTGTTCCTGAACACGTCGCATGTAAGGCGGTTCGTCTCGGGGAGATGGTTGGCCTGTCATGCCGAGGGAACAGAGGTAAGAAGTGCCTTCACCACTTGATAACTGCCTATGTTCAAAGGTCTAGCTGTTCACGGCCGCGGTCGCGGATATTTTCTGGCGGGTGGCACCGGTTTCATCGGCAGCCATCTGGCGGATGCTCTTCTTGCCTGCAGGAATACCGCCTTTGTGACCCTGTACGATAACTTCTCGTCCGGGCGTGCATGGCATTATGAAGCGCACGGGGACGACAAGCGCCTGCGGGTGCTGCGTGCAGATTTAAGCGATGTTGCAGTGTTGACCGAAGCGATGGCCGGCCATGATGTGGTCGTACACCTTGCGTCGAATCCGGATATTGCCCGGGCTGTATCGGAGCCTGAAATTGATTTCGTGCAGGGCACATGCCTGACAAACAACATCGTGGAAGCGATGCGGCGTTCCGGGGTTAGACGGTTACTGTATGCCTCGGGAAGCGGCGTGTATGGCGATCTGGGCGAGCATGAAGTTTGCGAGGACCATGGTCCGCTAATTCCAATATCAACCTATGGGGCGAGCAAGCTCGCCGGCGAGGCCTTAATTGCCAGCTACTGTGCGATGTTTGATTTGACCGCATGTGCATTCCGGTTCGCCAATGTCGTTGGTTCGAGGCAAACCCATGGGGTCGGATTTGATTTTGTGCGCCGCCTGCTGGAAGAACCACGCCGTCTTCGCATCCTGGGCGATGGGAAACAAAGCAAATCCTACATCCATGTCTCGGATGTGGTGAGCGCACTGTTGCTCGCTGAGACGCATTGCGGAGAAGGATTTTCAGTCTTCAACGTCGCTACCGGGGACGCCATCACGGTCACGGAGATTGCCGAGCTTGCGGTCGAATGTCTACAACTCGATGCGTCGCCAGTATTCGACTATACAGGCGGAGATCGCGGGTGGAAGGGCGATGTTCCTGTCGTTCGTCTCAACTCGGACAGGATCAGAAGTCTGGGATGGAGATGCCGCTATACCAGTCGAGAAGCGATGCGTACTGCGCTAGCGGGCATGATTGCCGATGAGAGGGTTTGCTATGCCTAAGGGGCTTCCTCCTCTGGCGCTGCTTGCCGGCGGGCTCGCAACACGTATGCTCCCATTGACGGAGCGCGTGCCAAAGTCTCTGCTCGTAGTGGATGGCGAGCCTTTTCTTGCCCATCAATTAAGGCTGCTGTCGGAGCAGGGTGTCGACGACATTGTCCTATGCTGCGGGCATCTCGGAGAGCAGATAGAGGCTTTTGCTGGCGACGGATCGCGGTTCGGATGCCATCTTCGATACTCCTACGATGGTAATTCTCTGCTTGGAACAGGAGGCGCACTGCGGCGAGCCTTGCCGATCCTGGGCGAAAGCTTCTTCGTCATGTACGGAGACAGTTACCTGCTTGCGGATCCGGAGCGCACATGGAGACTATTTCTCGCCTCGGGGCAACCGGCGTTGATGACGGTTCTCAAGAACGAAGGCCAATGGGACGCGAGTAATATTGAGATGCGCGATGGCAGAATTGCTTGCTACGACAAGCACAAACGCCAGCCCGGGATGCGTTACATCGACTATGGTCTCAGTGTGATGCAGGGCCATGTTCTCCAGGCATGGCCCGATTCCGAGCCATTTGATCTTGCTTCTGTCCTGACCGCCCTGGCCGCTGATGGAAAGCTCGAGGCGCAGCAGGTACAAGGGCGATTTTACGAAATCGGGTCGCCCGAAGGACTTCGGGCAACTGAGCAGATGCTTGCAGCGCTGCGCGTATCAAGAGAGAGCGAGTTGCTTTCGTACGCGGGATACGAGCGATGATTATCACACGCACACCTTTGCGCATCTCTTTCGGAGGCGGCGGCACCGATCTTCCGTCCTACTATCGGGAATTCGGCGGCTTTGTGCTCTCCGCCGCCATTAATAAGTATGTCTACATCACGATCAATAAGAGTTTTCTGCCCGGATACTTCCTTAAATATTCGGAAATGGAGCACGCGCAAACGTATGAGGAGGTAAAACATCCGCTTCTGCGGGAAGCATTGATACTGCACGAAGCGCCGTGCCCGCTGGAGATCGTCAGCATTGCCGATGTGCCCGCCGGGACTGGACTGGGCTCGTCGGGAGCGTTTCTTGTGGGGCTGGTACATGCCCTTTATGCCCATGAGCGAAAGCGGGTCACCGCTGAGACTCTGGCGCGGGAAGCGGTCGAGATCGAGATGAACCGGTTGCGGGAGCCGGTTGGCAAGCAGGACCAGTACAGTGCGGCCTACGGAGGCCTGCTTTGTCAGGAGTATCGATCGGATGATTCCGTCGATGTGGCTGTACTGAAAGTCAGCGAGACCGTGCTTACCGAGCTTCGCGATTCGCTCATGCTTTTTTTTGTCGGACAGACACGCAGCGCATCGGTGCTGCTGGAGGACCAGAAAAAGCGCTCCGAAGGCCATGACAAGACGATGCTGGACGGCCTGCATTTCGTGAAGCAACTCGGACAGGAGATACGTCGTGTTCTGGAAATGGGCGCGGTCCATGAATTCGGTCGTCTCATGCATGAGCATTGGCTGAGAAAGCGCATTCGATCGAAGGGGATGACCAGCGACCAGGTCGATGGGCTTTACGAGATAGCTCGAACGCGGGGAGGAGCGACGGGCGGCAAACTTGTAGGCGCTGGTGGGAGCGGATTCCTGTTGCTGCACACGCAGGATAGAAAGCGTCTGCGCGGAGTGATGACCGAAGCTGGAGCGAGCGAGATGGAATTCAATTTTGATTTTGATGGTTCAGCCGTAATGTTGCGCAACGCCTGAAAGGCGAGAATATGATGACCACGGTACCCGCAGGGCCGCAGGAGATTCCCGATCTTCGGGCCATGCGCGACGAAGAATGGACACTAGGAATGCTCGTCGCCCTTCTGAGGAAGCGGCGGGCAGTCTTCCTGTGTGTTCTTGCCGTATGCCTCGCTGCTGTTACCCTTTATTGCCTGACCGCGACCCGCCGCTATCAGGCTACAGGTCAGATTCAGATACAGAAGGACAGCGCGGGCGCGTTTGGGCTTGAGAGCAGCGTCATGGGAGATGCAGCCAGCTCCGCATCCGACGCGCTGGATTACAACATCACGCTGCAGACAGAAGCGAACATCCTCAACTCCGACTCACTGGCACTGCAGGTGATTCGCGATCTCCATCTCGAAACAACGAAAGACTTTTATCCCATTTCGAAAACGAGCCTGGGCGGACAGTTCCTGTCGGTGTTGACTTTCTGGAAGAAGCCAGTGGAGCCGATGAGCGTATCGCTCGACCGTGCGCCGAATCGCAGATATACGGTGCTGAAGATATTCGCGAGCCACTTAAAAATAGAACCGGTCACCGGGACGCGGCTGATCAATGTAAGTTATTCGAGTCCCGACCCGGAACTCGCAGCTGCAGTGGTGAACCACCTGATCTCTGCCCTCATGGATTACACCTTTCAATCGCGGTTCACTGCGACCGCTCAGGCGTCGAACTGGCTTACAGCGCAGTTGGATGATCTTCGGAAACAGACGGAAAGGCTGCAGGCCAAGGCTATTCTCCTGCAGAGGGATACGGGGATGTTCGGCGATGACGAATCGCACAACATTGTATTGACGCGGCTTGAGGGCTTAAACGAAGCTTTGGCCGCCGCTGAGTCGAACCGAATCCTGAAAGAGGCGGTATATCGCGTTGCCAGGAGTGGTGATCCGGAACTGATTTCAGGACTCGGCGGAAATTCCGGCGCCGGCGCGGCGTCGATGGCGAACTCGCTCAGCCTGATACAGAGCCTGCGTGCCCAGGAATCAACTGTAAGAGCGGAACTGGATCAGGACAAGGTAAGGTATGGCTCGGCTTATCCGCGCGTGGCGGAAATCCAGGCTGAGTTGAGCGGGATCGAAAAATCGATTCAGAGCGAGGTGCACCGCATCGGGGAGCGGGCGCGGACGGATTATGAGATTGCCCTGAGAGCAGAGGCTTCGGCACGCGATGCATTCGAGAGGCAAAAAAGGTTTGTCAACGATTTAAACGACAAGGCAATTGCCTACGATCTGGCGAAGCAGGAAGCCGACGGCAGCCGGGGAGTCTATGAAGGACTGCTGGCGAAGCTAAAGCAGGCGGGCGTGCTCGAAGGGTTGCGATCGACCAATATCACCGTCGTGAATCCTGCGCGCATACCTCCCCCGAACCGGCCCAGGAGTCCGAATCTATTGCTGTACTATGCAGCCGCGCTGGCTGTGGGATTGATCTTTGGCGCAACGGCCGTCTTCGTAAGAGAAGCGACAGATGACAAGGTGAGGTCCGTTGAAGTACTGGAACGGCTGACAGGGGCGCCTTTGTTTGGATTGATTCCAACAATCGAAAAAACAAGATCGATCTCGCTGCCATACCGGCAGGCGCAGGTTCCCACCCCTGAAATAGAGGAAAAAGTACCTCGGCTGCGAGTTGCAACCTTGAACTACATCGACAGTCCTTTTTCCGAATCGCTGCGTTCGTTGCGCACATCGCTGATGCTTTCTCGGAGCGGCAGTGCTCCCCAGACCCTGCTTGTGACCAGTTCGAATGCAGGGGAGGGGAAGAGCACCATCGCTCTGAATCTGGCAACAGTGTTGGCTCAGCAGGGCGTGCGCGTCTTATTGATCGATGCCGATCTGCGGCGGCCAGTACTGCACGCTCGAGTGGGGCAGGACGTTCATGAAGGATTGAGCAGTGCGCTTTCCAGCAATCAGGTCCATCCCCGTCCGCAACCTGTCACAAATACTCCCAACCTTTATGTGATGTGCGGCGGACCGGCGCCGCCATTTCCCGCAGAACTGCTGGGTTCACCCAGGATGCGTGCACTGGTAGCGCAATGGAGGGGGGAATATGACTTTATCGTGATGGACGGACCACCGGCGTTGCCGGTTACGGACGCGATTGTGCTGGAGCAACTGTGCGATGCCGTGTTGCTGGTTACGCGGCATGGCGTGACTGAGAAGAAAACAATTCACCGGAGCTTCCGCGCAATTTCCAGACAGCTTCCTCCCCACACTGCTTTGGGTGTTGTTTTCAATGCAGTGCCCAGTTGTTCGTCTGACTTCTATGAATATTATGGCTATCGCGGACAGGCCTATCGCGCGGAAGGACGGGCAAATGAAGCGCATAACTAGCCTGGGTTTGCTGTTATTCATTTGTACGATGGGCAATATTGTCCAGAGTCAGACCGTATCGGCTGACGCAAAAGCGGGACCAGATACGAAATCAGTGAAGGCTTCGGAGAGCTTGCTGATCGGTCGCGGCGATCTGCTGCATATAACCATTTTTCGTGAACCGGATCTCGAGCAGAAGGTTCGAGTGAAAGATTCCGGTGATGTCGATCTGAATCTGGTCGGGACAGCGAAAGTAGCTGGTCTGACGCCCGCAGACGCTGCTCGCGTCATTGCGCAACTGTATGTGCAAGGTCATTTTCTCAACCGTCCCCAGCTTTCGGTTCTGATCGAAGAATATGCTACGCAGAATGTCTCTGTTCTCGGACAGGTCAACAAGCCTGGAGCCTTCGCGCTCACAACACCGCGCAGCCTTCTCGATGTGCTGGCTCTCGCCGGCGGCCTGACGGAGATCGCCGACCGGCATGTCACCGTGCAGAGAGCGGATAAGAGCGGGGATATCGTCGTCTTCCTGCCCAATGACCCATCCGCCCGCTCACATGCAGAAATCATGGTGAACCCAGGCGATACAGTTCTGGTGCCAAAGGCCGGAGTGGTGTATGTGCTGGGCGATGTTGCCCGTCCTGGTGGATACGTCATGCAGGACGATGCAAAGCTGACGGTGTTGCAAGCTGTGGCCATGGCTTCAGGCGCTAACAAGACAGCGAAGGAGGATGCAACGCGGTTGATCCGCAAAGTAAATGGCAACTACCAGGAAAGCGTTCTGCCCCTGCGAGCTATCGAGCAAGGCAAAAAGCCGGATATGCAGCTTGAATCGGATGACGTGTTGTATGTTCCGTTCAGCATGGCCAGAAATGTGGTTCTTGGCGCATCCGGCATCGTTTCCTCCACAAGTTCGGCGGCTATTTATGCAGCTCGATAGCGGTGCATCCTTTCTTCGCCGAGTCGGACTAGAGGAAGTACTGTGTGTTTGCCTGCTCGCTTTTTTTGCGATGCAGGGGGCGATTCCTGGAATTGCTCCAAATCAGGCAAACGAAATGACCGATACCGCGGCCACGGGTCTGATGAAGGCCGGCGGCATCGGATCTCAGATCCTTGCAAATCTTGCGATTTGCACACTCGCTGCGCTGCATCTGCGAAGGCTGCGTCGTTTTGCCTTTGCCTTGCAGTGGACGGCGGCGATCGCGGTGCTTGCCGTTTGCTCTGCACTTTGGTCGCAGGACGCGATCACCACCGCGAGACGTTCCATCCCCTTCGCGCTGGCAATGACATTTGGACTCTATCTCGCGTCGCGGTTTCAAATCCGCCAGCAACTGGAGATTGTCACCGTCACAATGGTTCTTGCAGCATCGGCGAGCATCGTTCTTGCGGTATTTCTTCCGTCGATCGGTCTCGAAGCTTCCTCGGGACATTTCGGCAATTGGCAGGGTATTTTCACACAGAAGAATGCCTGCGGCCGTGCCATGGTCTTTGCTACAGCTGCGCTCCTTGCCATGGGGCGCATGCGGGTCGCACAAGTCGGTTGTCTGTTCCTGTTTCTCTTCGTGCTTGCGATGAGCGGGTCTCGCGGCGCCTGGATGATTGAGGGCATCTTGCTGATGAGTTATGGGGCGATCCGAATTACAAAGCGTTTTGCCGCTTCCACCCGCATCCTTCTGGTGTGCGGCACATTGGTTGCCGTAACCGCAGCGATTGTCATCGCGTGGATGAATTTCCCTGCGCTTGCCCAGATTCTTGGACGAGACCCTACGCTGACAGGACGGACAGGAATCTGGCAGCAGATATGGATCGCGATTCTGAAACATCCTTTGCTGGGTTATGGATTCGCAGGTTTCTGGCAGGGGATGAAGGGCGAATCGTATCATGTCATCCTCGCGCTGCGATTCGTCTTGTTTCATGCGCACAACGGCTTTCTTGAAATATGGCTCGAACTGGGTGCCATCGGTCTTTTTCTCTTCGTGTTGAGCTACGTGCGCGCCTGGAGGAAGCTCTGGTCCATCCTGCATTTCAAAGGCGCAGAGAGCACCAGTTGGATGTTCTTTGTGCTGCTGCTTGTGGCGCTCTATGACGTGGATGAGAATACGCTTCTTACGTTTAACGGGCTCTTCTGGGTTTTATACGTAGCGGCCGTGGTCAACATTGAAATTATGGCTCTCGAACAGCGGCAGGCACGCTATCGACGGAACTATCGGTCAAGCGAAGTCAATAGCGTGCCTGCGCACGTCATGGTGTAAGACGGATGGCGACAGCGGAAATTCTTTACGCTACCAGCGCCGCGCGCACCCCGGAAAGAGAGCAGCGCTTTTACCGTCCGGAACTGGATGCTCTCCGCCTCTTTGCCTTTCTTGCTGTCTATATTTGTCACAGCATCCCGAATGAAATAGTCGTTAACGCCTCCCTGGCTCCTGGCGAATCATGGCTTCGCCTGTTAGCAGCAGCTAAGGACGCCGGTAATTTCGGAGTCTGCCTCTTTTTCCTGCTCAGTGCTTTTCTCATTACAGAATTGCTGCGGCGAGAACTGGAAGTCTATGGACGAATCCACGTCGGGGCTTTCTATCTCCGGCGCATCTTGCGCATCTGGCCGCTGTACTTCGGCATTACGATCGCGTATGCGTTGGGCGGACGATACTTCCCGGCAATGCGCATGGAGTCCGGTCGTCTGGCTGCCTACTTTCTGCTGGCAGGGAACTGGTATATCGCGCTGCATCCATGGATACAAACTCCCCTGCGCTCTTTATGGAGCATTTCGGTGGAAGAGCAGTTTTATCTGATGTGGCCGCTGCTGGCCAGATATGGAAGCATGCGCCTCCTTGCGAAAAGCGCACTCGCAATCCTGCCGCTCTCACTGCTGACAATCTCTATTGTCTCCACCGGCAAAGCGTATGCGCACAATACAGTGTGGTTGAATAGCTTTACTCAGTTTCAATTTTTTGCATGGGGCGCCCTCCTTGCGCTCTCGCTGAATGGCGGTATACCGAAAATTCAGACGGCCCTGCGCTTCGCAAGCGGATGTGGCGGAATAGCTCTGTGGCTGTTTTCCGCTTACGCTACCGGCATTAAAAGACCCGGAGCACAGGCCGTCTCCTCGCAGTTTTGTTTTGGCTACCTGCTGGTTGCCACAGGTTGCATATTGATGTTGATGGCCGTACTGGGTATTTCGCAGCAGAAGGTTCCTCGATGGGCGATATACCTGGGAAAGATCTCCTTCGGCTTGTACGTCTTCCGCGAAACCGCATTTCTACTCGCCGATGAAGTACAGAAGTACGTGGGGATTCTCGGATCGTGGCCATCACATCACACGATCTTGACTCTGGCAATCAATAAGATCCTCGCCTTATGGATCACCATTCTGCTGGCCACTCTGTCTTACCGCTTTTGGGAAAGTCCTTTTCTGCGTCTGAAGAAGCGATTCAACTGGATTCAATCTCGAGGTGTATAGATGGAGACAAAAAAAGTTCTCATCTACCGCAACGAACTCTTGCCTTCCACCGAGACATTTATTCTTTCGCAGACAAATGCGCTTCGTAGATTTCGTCCGATATTCGGCGGATTGCAACGGGTCAACAGTGGGCTGGAACTTGCCCCTCATCCTGTTCTTACCTTGTGCGAGTCCGAATCGTGGACGGAGAAAGTAAGAAAGAGAGCGTTTCTTAGAACGGGACGTTCCCGTCGGCTTACACAGGCTGTTGCCGCGCAGAGAGCGCAAATTATCCATGCGCATTTTGCCGTCGATGCTGGAGCGGCGCTTCCTGTGGCAAAGAGACTTCAGATGCCGTTGATCGCAACACTGCACGGATACGACGTAACCTGTAGCGAGGAGACGCTGCGCCGCTGGCCGACAACGAGAGCATATTTGCGGAGAAAGAGCGGGATTCTGGAATATGCAACTTTGTTTCTTTGCGTATCAGAGCATGTGCGGCAGAGCGCCATCTCTCTCGGCTTTCCTAAACACAAATTGCGCATCCATCGCATCGGCGTGGAATTGCATGATGACGACGGGCACGAGCCGCATCGCGATGCGCGAACAGTGCTGTTTGCCGGCAGGCTTGTAGAGAAGAAGGGATGTATTCATCTCATCCACGCTATGTCTCGTGTTCAGAAAGTTATTCCAGAGGCGCGGCTTGTGGTTGTTGGAACTAGGCCATTACGCGACGATCTGGAGCGCGAAGCCACACTGCGTTGCAGAGGCACGCTCTTTCTGGGACACCAGTCGGGCGTGGCAGTTAAGCAATGGATGCAGCGGGCACGCGTGCTGGCAGCGCCCAGCATCAAGGCGCGAAACGGCGATTCCGAAGGTCTTCCAACCGTACTGTGCGAAGCTCAGGCAGAAGGATTGCCGGTGATTACATTTGCAACCGGTGGAGTTACGGAAGCGCTGCCCGCGGACAGGCATGGCTCGTTACCGAAGACAGGCGACGTCGAAAACCTGGCGGGGGAGATCATTCGCCTCATGACGGATGATCAGGCCTGGTGTCGGGCAAGCGATGCTGGGAAAAAATTTATGAAGAGTTACTTCGATCTGGCTGTACAGACTCAGATTCTTGAAGATATCTACGACGAAGTGATTGCGAGGCATCGTGTCTGACTCTGGCAGCATCCGGAGGAATACCCTGTGGATGATTTCCGGTCATGGGATCTCCATCATCTTTCAAGCGGCGTACTTCATTCTGATTGGCCATACCCTCGGCAGTCATGAGTACGGGGCATTTGTCGGAGTGGTCGCGCTTGTGAATGTCCTGAGCCAGTTCAGCAGCCTTGGCCTGGAAATGATTCTCGTGCGCAACATCAGTAGAAAACGCGATTCATTCGCATCGGCGTGGGGAAATGCCTTATGTATCAGTGCCGGTGGTTTTGTCTTACTCTTTCTTGTCGCGATGGTCATCGGGCATTTCACTCTTAAGCCAGAGTTGCAGGCGTTGATCCCATACATCGCTTTGTCCGACGCGCTGTTTGGCAAAGTTGTGCAGCTCGCCAGCCGCGCCTTGCAGGGGGCGGGTCAACTGTCGCAGACGGCCCGACTCACCGCACTTGCAAATGTTGCTCGCGCCGTCTCCGCGCTGGGGCTGTTCCTATTCGCTTTCGCTACGCACACTCATGCGGACGCGCTCTTGTGGACGAGAGTGTATTGGTTATCCTCACTGGCAACTGCTGTCGTTGCCTTCGGGTCGATCACGAGGCGCCTCGGCCTGCCCAGGTTTGGCCGAATCAGCATCCATGACCTCACGGAGGGGTTCAGCTTCTCGCTCTCGAGTTCCTCGATCTCTGTCTATAACGATATCGACAAGACCTTACTTGCCGGCGCCGGGCAGTTGTATGCCGCCGGGATTTATTCGGCTGCCTATCGTGTCATCGATGTCGCCAGCATCCCGATCTACGCGATCTATACCGCGGCAACTCCACAATTTTTCCGCGAAGGCGAACGCAGCGTAAGCGACGCTGCAGCCCTGGCGAACCGGCTTCTCAGGCGCACAGTTCCGTATGGAATCGCGATAGCGCTGTTACTGTTCGCGGGGGCGCCGCTGCTTCCGTATCTTTTTGGAGCATCTTTCCGTGGCTCAGTCGAGGTACTGCGATGGTTATGCCTGTTGCCTCTCATACGCGGTCTGCATTATGCGTGGGGAACGACCATCACAGGAGCATCTTCGCAGTGGTACCGCACCGCAACGCAATTAGGGGTTGCGGGGATGAACCTTCTTTTAAATATCGCACTGATTCCGCGCTGGTCCTGGCGCGGAGCTGCTGTGGCAAGCCTGTTCACAGATGCGGGCCTGGCCGTAGCGAGCTGGGTCGTCGTGCGGTATCTGCGGACGAGACGAGATACGCGGAAAATAGCAGTTACCCAGGTAGCATGACACGAGATTGCAGCTTGGAGTTCTTCCGATGGTGCAGCTGCAATCTCCCTGTCTTCGATTCCGGGACGGTCAAGATGCGAAATTCTTAAGCCACGCCAGCGGTATTTCGCAAAGCTGTAACTACGTCCGCTATGGCGACGTCCTCGCTTGTGGCGGTGGAGCGGGTGACAAGCTCGACGCGGCCCTCGGCAGCTTTCTTGCCTACATTGATGCGGTAGGGAATGCCAACCAGGTCCGCATCTTTGAACTTCACGCCTGCACGCTCGTCGCGGTCATCGAGCAATACATCGAATCCCGCAGCCTCCAAATCCTTGGCAATCCGTTCGCCAATGGGCACAAGATTAGCGTCGGTGGCATTCGTGATCGTAACCACAACTTCAAAAGGAGCAATGGAGCGCGGCAGCCAGAAGCCGTTGGCGTCGTGGCTCTGTTCAATCGCCGAGGTCAGAATGCGTTCAATCCCGATGCCGTAGCTGCCCATGATCGGCGTGACTTCTTTGCCGTTCGGGTCGAGCACGCGCGCCCCCATGCTTTCGGTGTATTTGTATCCAAGCTTGAAGATGTGGCCTACCTCGACCGCTTTCGCCACCTTTAGAGGGGAACCGCACTGTGGGCAGCCTTCACCTTCGACCACATTGCGCACATCCACGGCAACGGTCCAGGTAAAGTCGCGTCCGGGCGTCACGTTGCGATAGTGATAGTCCAGTTTGTTGGCTCCGCACACCATATTCTCGCGGCCTTCGAGCGCGTGATCGGCGATGACAACGAGTCCTTCGTCACCAAGTGCTTTTGCGTGCTGAAGGCCAATAGGACCGAGAAACCCAGCCGGGCCATGGATGTATCTTTCCAGCTCTTCAGCTTGCATCGGCCGTAAATCCACTGCCTTGACGAGTCCGAGGAGCTTGGTTTCATTCACCTGATGATCGCCGCGCAGAAAAACGGCGACGGGATTCCAGGCTGACTCACCCTTAGAACTTTTCGTCTCTGCCATATAGGCGACACACTTGATATCCTGTGCCTCGGAGATACTGAAAAACTTTGCCACGTCGGCTATCGTCGCGATGCCCGGCGTCGAAACCAGTTCCGGCTTCCCATCGCCAGTTGGCGCGAGGTCTATGACTGGCGAGAGGCGCGAGATGGCCTTCTCAATGTTCGCCGCGTAATGACACTTGGGGCAGCTGACGATGAGATCTTCACCGGCATCGGTGTAGACCATGAACTCCTGGGACTGCGAGCCTCCCATGGCACCGGAGTCGGCTTCTACGGCGACGAAGTCCAGTCCACAGCGCGTGAAAATCGTGCGATACACCTGGTCGTGCAGATCGAAGCTTTTGTCGAGACCCGCCGCGTCCAGATCGAACGAATAAGCGTCCTTCATGATGAATTGGCGCACGCGAAGCAGTCCCGACTTGGGGCGTGGCTCATCGCGAAACTTGGTCTGAATCTGATACCAGATCTGCGGCAGCTGTTTGTAGCTGCGCAGTTCCTTGCGGGCAATATCGGTCATAACCTCTTCGTGGGTCATGCCGAGGCAAAGCCATGCGCCTTTGCGGTCCTGCAGACGGAACATATTCTGGCCCATCGTCGTCCATCGGCCGCTCTGCTCCCAGATTTCCGCGGGATGGATGGCGGGAAGCAGGAATTCCTGGCCGATTTTGTCCATTTCCTCGCGCACAATACCGATGATCTTGTTAATCGAGCGCTGCCCTAGAAACAGATAAGAATAGATTCCGGCACCCAGTTGGCGGATATATCCGGAGCGGACGAGGAACTTGTGGCTGGCCACTTCGGCATCCGCCGGGGCTTCGCGAAGAGTGGGAACGAAGAGTTTAGACCAACGATGCATGCTTGCTTTTACACTTTCTCATAAGAGGATGCGTGAAACTTCCATTTTAATGGTTGTATCTCTTTCGTGCTCCAGAGGCTTATTTCTGCCTGTGGACAGGGGGGCGAGCAGATACGGGGTGGGGCCAGTTCCCCGAATCACAGAAACATAACTTCCGACTGGAAGGATGCGACCAGCGACCGGCTTATTGCTTGACTGAACAACGGCCTGTCACTCGGCTACATTGGCGCAACTTTTTTAGATTTGCAATGGGTTGCTGGCTATTATTAAGTAGAAATATGACTAGGCACGAATAGCTACTCTGTTTATGGCTAACTTTGCAGTGGCTTATTTCAATTCCACTTCATGCTGACTCAAGAATGAACGTAGCTCTGATACAGCAATAGCTTCTCCGATCATCACCTGCGTGCCGTTATAGAAATCCTGAAGCACTGCCGCTACGGTCTCAGCTTCCGAAAAGCTCTTCGGCTGGCCGTTAGCATCTGTGCCGTTATACATCATTCCATACTTGTTCTTTGATAAGGCTTCGATGATCTTACTGTCTGCGGCTGAGTATGGAAGGAACTTAGCTACAACGACTCCAATCACCTTGTCGTCCCCAGAAGTAAACAGCGGTCCACCGGAATTGCCTGGGTTGATTGCCCCGTTTATAACGAGATGCTTGACTTTGCGTTCACCTAAACCATCTTGCATATAGCCTGCGATAACACCAGTGGCAAGAAGAGGTGCGGGGCCATTGAATTGGAGCGGGTATCCCCACGTTGAAACTGAGGCTCCAACCGGGATATCATCCGCTTCTGCTAAGCTGAGACCACCTGTAAGTAATTGTGATGGCCATAATAGGGCGAGATCGACAATAGGGTCCGTAACCATCTTTGTGAACGATACTTGCGTACCAAATACAGAAATGCCAACCATCTGCTCTGCGCTGCATCCGTTCACAACGTGATTGTTCGTCACAACCAAACCGTCAGAGATAAATCCGGTTCCCTTCATGCCGGTACTTGGACACCCCAGAAGAAGAACCGATTTGATTGCCACGCGCTGAAGCTCACCGGCAGCATCCAGAGTCCACTTCGTTGCTACCGGTACATTGGTTGGCAACGCTTCGCTATCCAGTTTCTTCTTGCTGGAAGATTGTTTCTGCGCAAACGCAACGAAACTGCACAACAATAAATAGGCAGATAATGCAATCAAGCTTCGGGACACCGCAATTCGCATCATGCTTGTATCCTCACCACGGGTAGTAGCATAGGAGAGCGAAGTATGAATGTCGAACATATTTAATTGAGTTTCCTGCTGACACCACATTGCGATATCCGGCCATGACCGAATTTCTGCCTTGATCCCGGTCTGTGTATGCAGGAATCCTGAGCTAGAACTGTCGCGCAATGCCAAACATCTCAATCATCGGATGCATATCCGTTGAGGACAATTTGAGACTAGGGCCGGACTGAGAGCGGCTATCAGATAACGCTATGACGTACGCTATTGTCCACGTGATTTAAGTTGTTGATTTTATTGGCGTCCCCGACGGGATTCGAACCCGTGTTATCGCCGTGAAAGGGCGGTGTCCTAGGCCGGGCTAGACGACGGGGACGCTATAGGCAGCCGTTACTTGAGCAGTGCCGGACAGGTTGTTCCACTTTGACTTTATCAATCGCGGGTTTTTGTGTCAAAGTCGGGTGTTCTTTTTGTGGGTGTCTGCGGATCATCGTGTCAGCGTCTGCTCTTGAGGATATGCGGTATTCTGCGGTTGGATGCGCCGGTATAAATTTCTTGATCTGCTGACAATCGCCTTTGTGGTCGTGCTGCTGGTTTCCAATCTTGTGGGTCCAAAAATTTGCCAGTTTGGCCCGTTTAACCTTCCGCTCCTGCGGGAACTGGGTGCGGTTCGCGTAAGCGCCGCGCAATTACTGTTTCCCATCACCTATATATGTGGAGACGTTTTTACCGAAGTCTACGGTTATGCGGCTTCGCGCCGCGCGATCTGGCTCGGTTTTTTTGCCATGGCATTGCTTTCTCTGATGGGCGCAGTCGCGGTTGCGCTCCCGGCGGCTTCGGACTGGCGTAATCAGGAGGCGTTTGCCATCGTCTTTGGCCTGGTGCCGCGGTTTGCTGTTGCCAGTCTTGTTGCGTACTGGGCTGGGGAGTTTACCAACTCCTATACGCTTGCGAAGTTGAAGCTGTTTACAAAAGGCCGGTGGCTCTGGACGCGGACCATTGGGTCAACAATTACCGGACAGGCCGTGGATACAGCCACAGTGATTGTGATCGCATTCTGGGGGACGCCGTGGCGGACAATCGGCAGTGTGATCTTTTGGTCTTACGTGACAAAAGTAATTTATGAGACACTGGCAACGCCTCTCACATATGCTGTGGTTTCGTGGCTGAAACGAGTCGAACAAGTGGATACTTTCGACGAAAAAACCAACTTCAGCCCGTTTCAACTGCGGGGTTGAGCCAGTGCCGCCCCAAACTCCTCGTTGGCTGGTGTAAATTGTTCAATTAAAATTGGTTATTCGGATGGGTATACGATTCCACATCAACTTCCGTCTTCTGTGGCGGTCTGGCCCGGGAAAACAACGTCTCGACGAATTGTTTGAAGCATTTTCGGCAGATAGGCATCCAAATGTCATTTGCCATTGAAGTGTCACGGAAAAAATGTAGAGAAATTGTGAGCAGGGGACGACTACCCGCATTTCTGGCCGTTTTTCTGCGGCAGGCGAAGCGGTATTCGTTTTTTTGATACATGAACACGGCAGTACTGGTCCCTATTCCCAGGACCCAGCAGTTTAGAGGTTTTTACAAACACTTTGAGGCCCAATCGTGGAAAGTAAATTCAGATTCGCAATGAGCGGCTTTTTTGCCTTCATCATGCTGACCGGGTGCAGCAAGCCGGCGCCGCAGGCAGGAGGCGGCCCACAGGCCCTGCCGGTGCAGACTGTCACGGTAGAGCCGCAGCCAGTTGCGCGGGGCGACGAGTATGTGTCGACCATCAAATCGCGCCGCTCGGCGACCATCACGCCGCAGGTAGTGGGAAATCTTATCAAGATAGTGGTTCGCTCTGGAGACCATGTGAAGGCTGGCCAGCTTTTAATGGTGATCGACCCCTTGAAGCAGCAGGCTACCGTCGATACGCAAAAATCGACGGAGCAACAGAAGCTGGCCGTTTACGAATATAACCAGGTGGAAGTGGAGCGCCAGCGCAAACTTTTTGCCGCCGGCGTTACGAGCCGGGACACTCTGGATCAGGCTGAGCAGGCGTACAAGAACTCGAAAGCCGATTATGAATCGGCGGGAGCGTCGCGATCGACTCAGGAAAGCGAGTTGGCTTATTACAGCATTCGCGCACCGTTTGACGGAATTGTCGGTGATGTTCCGGTCCACGTCGGCGATTATGTTTCTTCATCGACTTTGTTGACAACCGTGGATGAAAATCGCGATCTGGAGGCCTATATTTATATTCCGACAGAGCGCGCCAGCCAGGTACATCTCGGGTTGCCGGTCGATATTCTGGACAACAGCGGAACGAAAGTCGAGCGTACTACCATCAATTTCATCTCGCCGCAGGTAGACGATCAGTTGCAGGGAATTCTTGCCAAGGCGCCAGTGCATTCGCCGCTGCTGCGGACGGAGCAGTTAGTGAAGGCGAGAGTGATCTGGACGACGTCTCCCGCTCCGATTGTGCCAGTATTGGCTGTGACACGGCTGGGCGGACAGACCTTCGTCTACGTTGCGCAGGGCGATAATGGGAAGTTCGTTGCCAAGCAGAGAGCTGTGACGCTCGGCGACACCATCGGGAACGATTACGCCGTTGAAGCAGGCCTTAATACCGGAGAGAAAGTGATTGTTTCCGGCACTCAGTTCCTGGTTGATGGCGCTCCTGTAAAGCCATTGGGATGATTTCCGCCATGAACGTATGGCGGTTGTGGAATTGGAGAGAGTGCGGACGCAAGCGGTTGTCAACCGCGTTCCGTTCAGCATGACAACGGTTGGGGCCCTGCGGCCGCACGGTAGCGAAAGGATTTTCGCGTGGTAGATTTTTTTATTCACCGTCCTGTATTTGCGACGGTTTGCGCGCTGTTGATCATTCTCGCGGGCGCAGCCGTTATCTCTACACTGCCGATTTCGCTCTATCCGGATCTGGCGCCTCCGCAGGTTACGGTGACGAGCAACAATGTGGGAGCGAATGCGCAGGTCGTCGAGTCTGCGGTTACGGTGCCGCTCGAACAGCAGATCAACGGTGTCGAGGGAATGC
>JAATFH010000078.1 GCA_015655315.1 Terriglobales bacterium | reverse complement strand
TGTCGTTCTTGCTGGCGTTATCGCCTATCACAACCGTTCCGAGAGCGCCGAAAATCTCTTCGGCCAGGCTATGGACATCTACAGCACGCCGCTGACGCAGCCGGGACAACCTGCCGAGCCGGGCGCAAAGACCTACGCCACCGCCGCAGATCGCGCCAAGGCCGCAAATCCATTATTTGAAGAACTGGCGAACAAGTATGGCTGGTTCAAGGCGGGCGCAAACGCCCGCTATCTTGCCGGAATGACAGCGATCGATATGGGCCAGGCCTCGAAGGGTGAAAACGACCTGAAGCAGGCTGCAGACTCAAGCGACCGCAGCGTCGCTGCTCTTGCAAAACTGGCGCTGGCAGGCTTGTACCACCAGACAGGGCGCGATCCACAGGCCATCGAGCTGTATCAACAGCTGATTGCCAAACCGGCGGCCACCGTGCCGGCCAGCCTCGCGAAACTGCAGCTCGCCGGGCTGTATGAAACCACCAGGCCGGCAGAGGCAAAACGCCTTTACGCGGAAATCAAGGATCAGGACAAGACAACAGCCGCAGGTCAGATCGCCACGCAGAAGCTCCAGGGCGCGACCGCACAACCGCAGCAGTAGATTCGCTCTCCCCAGAAGAAGGCCTGCGACGCGCAGGCCTTCTTCATTCTCTCGCGGAGGTAGCGAGCGCCGGCATTTCCGTCGCCACAACTGACTGAAACGGCCTGCCGATCAGGTAAGTGATTCCGATTCTTCCACCACCCTGTTCCCCCATCTCCCATCGATAATCCCCGCTGCCCAGACCATCCGTCAGTTCCTGCAAATCATCGAGAGAGTACGCCCGCAGGCAGGATAAAACTCCATCCACAAACAGCGTAAATGGAACAACCGGCAGCAGATAGGTCCACAGAATCCGCGACCAGCGAAAGGGCCGGATACGCGGCGTGACATACCAGCACAGCAACGGCACAGCCGCCGTGGCAAAGATCGTATGGAAGCTACATTTCGCCGCCTCGAAAACTGCAATCCCCTGACGGCGTACTACCGCATCCGCCAGAATTTCACGGGCCGTTGCCGGATTGAAATGGTGAAAGGTGGAGAAGATCGTGCGGAAACCGTTGAGGCCCTCTGGAATCCGGCGAGCATCCACGGGAGCAGAATAAAATCGTATTCCCTGCTCCCCTCCCTGCTTTGCGGACGCCCTCTGGTTGGGAAATTTATCGGTCAGCGAGATGCTGACGGGAAACCCTTCTTCCCTCGCGAACTGCTCACGCAAACGGAGCCACGGGCCGCCGCCACCGGAACAGAGGTCCACAATATGATGGGTGCGCGTCTCTTCCATCGCGCTCCGCAGACGCGGCACCACCACGCGATAACTGTTGGTAAGGTTCCAGATCGCCTCCAGACCATCTGTGACCAGATCGCGCAAACAGCCCGGATATAACCTGTGATCGTGCAGCTCAAACCACTCTTTGCGTCGCATTCCGTCCCACTGCCAGCATAGCAGCGGGTGGATGATGGTCCACGGAAACCGCTTCTATCCTTTTCATGAGCGCAAAAGCCTTATTCTCCGTCAGTCGAATAGAGATATGAGTTCCTTCGAAGCACAAGTCGGCGACTGGTTTTACACTCAATCTGTCTTGAAGACCCGGGAAGATGTGAGCGAAATCATTACGGCGCTCGTCGCCGAATATTCGACGACCCTCTATCGCGTTGCCTATTCGGTTACGCGCAACTCTGCCGAGGCGGAAGATATCGTGCAGGAAACATTTCTGCGTGTCCTCAAGCATCAAAGCAAGCTGGGTGAAATCCGCGACACGCGGGTCTGGCTCGTCCGTATCGCATGGAATCTTGCTCTCGACCGCAAGCGCCGCAGCAAAGCGCGTCCCGAAACGGAAGATATTGCCGACATGGTGCGCACACTGCCATCAGCGGAGCGGCGCGCCGACGACGAAGTCATCTCTTCGCAGGAGCATGCGCGTATGGTCGCGCTCATCGACCAGTTGCCCGCGAAGGAACGGCAGGCGCTGCTGCTTTCGGCTCTGGAAGAATTGTCCACCGCCGAGATTGCCCACATCTGCTCGACAACCGAATCCTCCATCCGCTCACGCATCTTTCGCGCACGCCGCGAACTTTCCGAGTTGCTCACGAAGCAGAGGAGTGACCGATGAACGAACATTCCAACCCCGCCCAAAACGCCGATAAAAAAATCGATGCCGCGCTGCGCCTCTTCTCGCACGCGCAACCGCCGGCAAATCTCGAACAGCGGGTCCATGCGCGCCTGCATCGCGAAGCCGCACAGGATCACAGAAATTTCGCCGGCCGCCTTGGTGCCTTCTTCGAGGCGCAGCGGATTCTCTTCGCCTCGGCGGCCGCTGCCCTCGCCTGCTGCGCGATCGTCATCGGCAGCGTACAGCACTCGCACCAGCGCGCGCTGCCGGTAACGGGCATACACGTACCCGCGCCGGGCAGTGGACTCGGCGCAGCCTCGGGCACGCGCATCGCGCCGCAGCCGGTGCAGGTTCCTGAGCACGCACGCTCCCGCTCAGAGCGAAAGGCCGCGGGCGGACGCGCCACCGTCTCCCGTGACACGCACAAGCCAAAGGGTGTGGCCGTGCCCGAATCTGCCACTCCGGAAAAGCCTTAGCTGAAAGCCTCGAAGAGCATGTGCAGCAGCGCCAGCACCGCCGCGCCAATAAAGGCCGCGCCGAAAGTAGTCACATAAAATCCAGGAACGACGCCGCTCGCCAGCTTCAGGATCAAAGCATTGATCACGAGAAAGAAAAGCCCCAGCGTCAGAATGCCAAGTGGCAAGGTAATCAGCTTCAGTAGAAACCCGAGCGTCACATTGAGCAGGCCGATCACGATCACGGCAATCAGGGCCGCCGGCAAGTTCGCTACCTTGAATCCGGGAACAAGCCACGCAACAATCAACAACGCCACAGCGTCAAGAATCCATCGCACCAGTAAGCGCAACATATTTTTTTGCTTTCCCTCTCTTTTTCGAGTGGCAGGACGTCCTTCAAGAGGAACCATCCAACCGTACCCAGCGTACCTTGAGATATACAGGAAGGATAGACCTCTGATGAAGCTCTGTTTTCTGATAGCCGCGCTATGCTGCGCCTCATCGTCCGCCCTGGCGCAGACCGCACAGCAGTCTATTCCCGACGTTCCTACCCTGATGAAGCAGGTCGAGGAGCACCAGCACAAACTGGACCAGGTGCGCGAGAACTATACCTATCACGAAACGGTTATTACCAATGAGTTGGACAAGAAAGGAAACATCAAGAAAAACGAAAGCGAAGAGGACGATGTTTTCTTCGTCAACGGCCATGAGATTCGTCACAAGATAAAAAAGAACGGCAGAGAACTGAGCGCCGACGACCAGAAGAAGGAACAGGAGCACGTTCAGAAGGACGTAGAGAAGGCGTCAAAGACCCCGCCGGGGCAGTCTCTCGATAAAAACGAAGTCAGCGTCACTCGCCTGCTCCAGATCATGAAGGTATCGAACCCGCGGCGCGAACAAATGGACAACCGCAGTGTCATTGCCTTCGATTTTGTCGGTGATCCGCATGCTAAAACCCACGGTATGGCGGAGGACGCTTCGAAGAAAATCTCCGGCACGATCTGGGTCGATGAAAATGACCGCGAGGTACGCCGCATGAATGCGCGCTTCGACGATAACTTCCATCTCGGCTTCGGATTGTTCTCCATCGGTAAAGGAAGCACTTTCACCTTCGACCAGAAGCTCGTCAATAGCGAGCTGTGGCTTCCGACGAGCGCCCAGGCCCACATCGTGGCTCACGCCATCGGCATCATCGGCTGGCGCGGCGATATTGCCGTCACCGATAACGACTACAAAAAATTCCACGCAGACGCAGAGCAACAGCCGGGCGCGACCGCCGTCAATTCCACACTTCACTGAAACACAGAAAAGACCGCCCTTGAGGGCGGTCTTTTTGTAACCATATCAGGTACAGATTACTGCTGGGGCTGTGCTGGCGGGGTTGCTCCTGCTCCGCCCTGCGTTCTCTCCTGCATGCGCTCCTGCATTTTCTGCTGCATCGCTTCGTATTTCTGTTTCTGGTCAGGATTCAGCGCCGCTTCGATCTTGCTGGTCGTATCTCCGCGCAGGCTCTTTATCTTGGCCATCTTGTCATCGCGGGATATCGTCTGATCCTGATGGATCTGCATGATCTGCTGCTGCTGACTTTCCAGTATTGGCTTGATCTGGGTCTGTTGATCGGAAGTCAGATTCAGGGCTTTCGTCAGGTGAGCGAGCTGGTTTTCAGGGCTGAAACCCTGACGCATGGGTCCATGCATCGGCGGTGGGGTGGCTGATTGATCCTGCGCGAATGCCGTCATTCCAAGTCCGAGCAGACCGGCAATCGCTATCGTACAGAGTGTTTTTCGCATAGTGTGTAATTCCTCCAACACTTATTCAGAACACCGTCCGGGGTGCTGGGTTGCGCTCATTTGCGAATATCGGCGAGCGCTTCCAATGCAGATAGACGTTGAATTCTACTGCGGAGACGACGTGTCACACAACTTTAACTGGCAAACGGGTTTGGCGATGCTTTCACTTTGGCCCATGCAGGGGCGGCATCACGACTGGTTCGGAACGCAGCCCGCAAGCCAGCAGGCCATCGCCATGTTCCTGAGGATGCGGGACATAGGCGTATGCGAAGACCGCTCTGTACTCATGTTCGCCGGGATTGTTGCAGATGGCGCAGCTGGGACGGTAAGCAATCGATGGATGATCGTGCACCGTCTCCGTCCACTCATGCGAGGCATGCGCTGGAACCGTCATATATTCGGGGTGCTGCGGCGCTTCTTTCGGTTGATAGGCAAAGACCTCGCCCTTCTCGTTATAGGCATCGACAAAACTGCCTCCCGATCCACTCGACGCGCGCCAGAGCCACTTGCTTCCTACATGCGCATACCAGTGCGCGCTCGACGGCACAGGCTGCGCAAGGCGAATGTCCTTATTTGTATCGTTCTTGATTACAAATAAAAATCCCGGGCCTTTGCCCGGCTCCGCCTCGGCCAGAAAGCTTGCTGTCATGGAGATATGCGAGCACAACGGCACATACGGGCCAGGATGGTGCGTGACCGCTTGTCCGGTGGACATAGCCATGGCTGTCATTACGGCGAAGACTGCTTTGCATTTGTTCATCAGATTCAGACTATCGTGAGCAGGCTGTTTGGCGCCTTGTTGCAGGAGCAGTTAATTTTAGAGACACGACTGGAACTTCGCCTCGCATCGTGATATCACCAAGAACATGACGACTCTCAATCAGCAGCAGGACCCGGCGGAAGCAGCCAAGCGTAAAGCAGCGGAGTGGGCCGCCTCTCAGATCGAAGATGGAATGGCTGTCGGCCTGGGATCCGGCACAACCTCGGCGCTCGTGATCGAGGAGGTAGGCCGCCGCGTCGCATCCGGTCTGCGCATCACCGCTATCGCCACATCGGAGCAGTCTCACCATCAAGCGATCAGTCTCGGTATCCCCATGACCGATTTCGCCCATCAGCCACACCTCGATCTCACCATCGATGGCGCCGATGAGGTCGAAGAAGGCACGCTGCACCTGATCAAGGGCCACGGCGGCGCGCTGCTGCGCGAAAAGATTGTCGCCATGGCCAGCAGTCGGCTGCTTATCGCTGTCGACCCGCGAAAGCTCGTAAAAATTTTAGGTTCCATCTTCACATTGCCGGTCGAGGTGGTTCCCTTCGGCTGGGAAACGACCGACGCCCGGTTGCGCGATCTTGGTTTCGCGCCCGAATTGCGTGTCACCGACGACGGCAAACCCTACGTCACGGACGGTCATCACTACATCCTGCACTGTAACCTGCCGCAATCCGGCCTTACTCCGGAGCAGGCCGCCAGCGCCCTCAAACAGACCGTCGGCGTCGTCGAGCATGGCCTTTTCCTCGGCATGGCAAGCCGCGTCGTCATCGGCAGTGTCGATGGCATCCAGATTCTTGAGGCGAAGCGATAGACAACCACTGACCCCGCCCAATTAAGCTGAATGAAACTCGGCCATGGTGTGGAATGACTGACTACGGGAAGCACCTGGCAGCTTCCCGCTGGTACTGCGTCCGAGGGATAAATCTGCACAAACCCTGAGTGGAAGAAGCGAGGGAACGCCGGAGAATTCCCATCCCCGTCTTCCTGCCGAATCAACTCCCTCTGCAATTTCCGCATCACAATGCTTGCTTAGATAAATCGAAATTATCTGCAGTCTCTTGGAAGCTTCCTGCCTCACTGCTTCATCGCCAGATCAGCCGATAGCACCTGACACGAACAGAATGACAAGTTCCCTTTACGCACAGCAAGTGTGAACGGGCGCTGAAATTACTGATTCCGCGAGGAGATTCCCCCATGAAGTCTTCGTTCCAGGCAGTTTTTTCAGGAGGACCGGCACTCTTGCTGGTACTCTCTCTGATCGTCACACGCGGAGCATCCGCACAGACCAACGTGCTGACGTGGCACAACGACAATCTGAGGACGGGCCAGAATATCTCAGAGGAACTCCTGACACCGGCAAATGTCACCTCTTCAACCTTCGGGCTTCGTTTCAACTTCCCCGTCGATGGCAGGGTGGACGCGCAGCCGCTTTATGTCTCTGCTCTTCATTTTGCTACCCAGGGCACGCATAATGTCATCTACGCCGCGACGGAACACGACAGCGTTTACGCCTTCGATGCCGATACCGGAGCCCAATATTGGCACGTCAGCCTGCTTGGTACTGGGGAGGTAGTCTCCGATAACCGCGGATGCGGCCAGGTTTCTCCGGAAATCGGGGTGACCGCTACCCCGGTCATCGATCTGAAAGCAGGTCCGCACGGCACAATTTTTCTGGTCGCCATGAGTAGAGACACGTCGGGGAAGTATTACCAGCGGGTACATGCGTTGGACCTGACCACGGGCGCCGAGCTACTAAGCGGACCCCGGACAGTGCAGGCGACCTATCCCGGCGTCGGCGATAACGCCAGCAATGGAACCGTGACCTTTGACCCGTCTCAATATAAAGAACGGCCCGGACTGCTGCTGGTCAATGGAGTGCTCTACACCAGCTGGTCGTCGCACTGCGATATTCGCCCCTACACGAGCTGGATGATCGGTTACAACGAAAGCAACCTGCAACAGAGCCGGGTCTTTAATTTCACGCCGAACGGAAGCGATGGAGCATCCTGGAATGCCGGGGCCGGTCCCGCAGCCGATCCACAAGGCTACATCTATATAGCGCTGGGCAATGGCACATTCGATACCACGACCACGGCGAGCGGTCTGCCTTACCTTGGAGACTATGGCAACTCTCTCGTCAAAGTGAGCACAGCCAATGGACTGCTCTCGGTCGCCGACTACTGGACAATGTACAACACAGTTTCAGAATCGGCTGACGATACCGATCTGGGCTCAGGTGGCGCCATGCTGCTGCCGGACCAGACGGACACTACCGGCAAGGCTCGCCATCTGGCAGTGGCAGCCGGCAAGGACAAACACCTCTACGTAGCGGACCGCGATAACATGGGTCGCTTTCACTCGGGCTCGAATTCGACTCTCTATCAGGATCTCGCCGGAGCTTTGCCGGGAGGAGTATGGTCCAGTCCGGCATACTTCAATGGACAGGTTTATTACGGCTCCACAGGTCAAAAACTCTTTGCCTTTCAGGTGAATTCGGCTCAACTTTCCAGCTCGCCTCTGTCGACCACCACAATGGCCTTCGGCTATCCCGGGACAACGCCCAGCGTCTCGGCAGATCGCGCGACAAACGGTATTGTCTGGGCAACTGAAAATACCAACCCAGCGACTCTGCACGCGTTCAACGCGGCAGATCTCAGCAAGGAACTCTACAACACCAGTCAGGCGGCCTCTTCGCGCGATCATTTTGGCGCGGGGAATAAATTCATTACTCCCACCATCGCCAATGGAAAGGTCTATGTCGGCACCACCAGCAGCGTCGCCGCCTTTGGTCTTCTATCCACCGGTACCCCATCGATCGCCGATGGAGACTACGTGATAAAGAGCCAGAGCAGCGGTTTAGTCGTGGATGACTCCGGCGTTTCCGCCGGCAGACAGGTTGTTGAAGCAACAGCGAATGGTGGAATCGATCAGGAGTGGTTCTTTTCCAGCCAGGGCAATGGATACTACACCATTCAGAATGCTGGGACAGGGCTGTTGCTCACTAATACCAATAGCTCCACCGTATCGATGACCCCGCTACGGCAGCAGTTGGCCGTACATGATGATTCTCAACTCTGGTCACTGATTGCGTCGACCGGAGGCTACATTATTCAGAATAAGGCAACTAGTCTGGTGATCGACGCCACAAGATTTAGCCGTGGACAGGGAACAGGCATCGTTCTTTATCCAAGGAATAACGGGACCAATCAGAACTGGAAGATGCAATAGAAACGGGCAAAACAAAAATGAGAGCCCGCTTTCCTTAAAAGCAGCTCTCTTAGTTAGCCATTTCACATATCAAATGAACTAACGGTTTCCCCAAATCAAGGGCGAAACAAGTTTTGGCAATTCCCGCCGGTCCGGGGCGACCCATTCTTCTCTAGCTTTCTCACTTTGCAGTCGCTCTGGCGACCAGAAGCGATGCAACAACTCTCCATTCAGTCTGTGTTCATTCAGCCTGAGAAAGTCATGGAACGTTGGTTCGTCATGGGAGGCAATCAGACGCATCCACGCGACTGTCAGCGTCTCATGGTAGAGTCCCGGCTTTCCCAGATGTTTTGCATACGCCTGTATTCCGCTGCGCACATTTTCGATGGCGATCTCCAACGGAGACTGGTGAATGTGAAGCCAGGCCAGACGCAGATGATCCGAATGATGAAAGCAGGTAGGTGGGAGCGTGCACGCACGAAACTCAGCCAGAAACTCGGCGTCGCTCAAGCCGGATGAGCCTAATCGTAATGACATGGTATCTATGCCCTTATGATTCTATAAAACAAAAAGCCCGCTCCGAAGAGCGGGCTTTTATGATTATGCCGGCGATCACCTAATCTCCCACACAATTTCTCGTGCAGTACCATCGGCCCAGCGAGGCTTAACTTCCGTGTTCGGGATGGGAACGGGTGTGACCCTCGCGGTATGGTCACCGGCAAACTGAGGCGCTTAGAAGGCTTTGCCTTCTGCCGAAATCCTGAGGCTTTGTGCCAGAGAATCTCGACGCCTTATAACTTGGGCGGCGCTTGGCGGGCTGTTTCTCCCGCAGCCAGGTAGCTTCAGCGAGCTTTTTCTCTCGCAAGCGAAAACGGCAAACTGGCGCCATATCCAACCTAATATCTCACAACGAAACCGATTGGGAATATTTCCCTTGAATCTTAATACT
>JAATFH010000539.1 GCA_015655315.1 Terriglobales bacterium | reverse complement strand
GGTCGACGCCAATTCCTATCGCGCAAAATGCGGATCAAGTGGCTCCGATGCTTGTTCTCGGAACTAATGCCAGCACGCTGTTTGTGCATACCGGCGGAGAGAACCTGCTCAAGCTCGCGCAGGACCCTGTCACAACTCTTTGGCAGCAGAGTTCCCTGCTGTTGCCGCCGCCCGCCGTTACAGACGTGTACGAGACGTATACCTACACGACTCACGTGAATGTGTTGGACGAAAATTCACAGCCGCTTCCGTCATCGACCGTCTCCATCACCTCGACGAGTCCCGTTGCCGTATACATCAACGACATCTATATGAAGCTCTCCAGTTCCACGCCGCTGGAGGTATCCACATCCGCGACGGGCACGCTGACCATTGTTCAAGAGACCCAGACACTTGGAGCAGTCTCGTACAACCTGGTTCAGAGTGACGGGACGATTGAAAATGTTAACCCGGTGACAGGCATCCTCACCCAACTGAATTCGGTTCAGAAGTATTCCGACCTCAATGTAACTTTGACCGACGAATACGGAAACCAGACACAACTCGTGCCAGCGTCGGTGTCGGACGATCAAAAGACAGCCGTGGCGCAGACTGTCCAGAATTTCGTTCAATTTTCCAACACTCTTCCAAGCGATGGAACCGTCTCCACGAGCTTGACCGTACGTCCATCCGTGCCAAGCCCTATGGCAACCCCATCAAGCGCCTTCGGTCTTTCCTTTACCGGCGGCGAGGTGATGACGATCAGCGACGGCGGTAACCTCGGCGGAGCGTTCGACTCCTATGCCGGAGACGTACTGCACTGGATTAACAATGTATTCGATGATGTGACACAGATCTTCGTGCAGGTCATTGAGGGCGTCGGCCATGTTTTCGTGACCATCGGAGAAGATATCTACCATTTCGTAATGGCATGCGTCTCCGATGTCGTCCACAGCTTACAGTTCATCTTTTCGAAGATTGGGGTTTTCTTCGAACAGCTGGTCCAATGGCTGGGGTTCATCTTCGGTTGGAGCGACATCGTTCGGACCCACCAGGTGATCAAGAACATACTCAACTGTTTCGTACAATATTCCATCGACGGACTGACAGGTCAGCAAGAGTATCTGACGAACCTTGCGACGCAAGTCACGCAATATCTTGACCAATGGGCGAACTTGCCCCCGCTGGCCGATGGGATCGGTTCCATCTCGGCCAGTAACGGTCCGCCCCCTGGCCGGGACCATCCCGCCACCAACTGGGGTCATCATCAATTCAGCAGCAATGTGAGCGGCGGAACAATCTCCTACAGCATGACCGATCCCGATACCTCAAGCATCAGCGGTACGCTCACGACCATGACATCCTGGATTACTACCGAAGGAGAAGACCTGTCCGATGCGGGTAAACGACTGATGGAGGTCGCCCACCAGGTCGGCACGCTCTCCGCAACCCAGATCCTGAAGAGCGTGTGTGCGATTCTCGGCGATCTGGTCGTGGAATCGATCACCAATATCCTCGTCGGGTTAATCGAAATCTTCCAGACGGTAGTGCAGGCAGTGCTGAACGCGCTCAATTCACCGTTGTCGATTCCAGTACTCTCCTGGATGTACCAGAAGTATGCAGGAGACACATTAACGGTCATGGATCTGGTCTGCCTGGTCGCGGCAATCCCGGTTACGGTGATCGCTAAGCTTGTAGGTGGGGCGACTCCCTTTCCTGACGATGCAGAGACCTCTGCACTGAGCACAGCGCCGAACTTTGCGGCAATTCGGCAGATCTTCTCGAACTCCGCCACTGGAGAGTTACATCAGAGCGCAGCACCGGCACGCGATTCGCTTGAGGACATACCATGGTTGAAGCCTCCGCTTACCACTCTCGCGGAGCGTTGGGCGTTTTCGGCAAATGTCATCGTATATGCTTCAAGCCCTGTCATCGCCATATGCACTGCTTTAAAGGTCTTTTTCCCGAACAGCGCCCTTCTGTGCGCAATCGGAGGCGTTGCTTTCCTCCCATACTGTGCAGCTGACGTGACCGTTTTTTCTCCTCAGAACTGGTACACGATCATGAACGAATCCATTACCGGCTTCGCAATGCTTAAGGCTCTGGTGGATATTTCGCTTTATAAATTCAAAAACGACGGGACCGATACAGGGTTTCTAGATTTCTGGGGCAACAATTCACCATGGATCGAAGGTTTCATGTGTGCGGTCTGGATGCTGCCAGCGTGGTGGCCCATTGTCGAGGGACGCAGTCTCCAGACAATCGCACAGATGATCGCAAACACCAGCTTTAACTTGACCGGCATAATCGCACTCGCCGGACAGTTCAATCCAAGTCCGGAGGTTAAGGCGGTCATCGCGGTAATCCTCGGAGTAACTGTCGCAGTCTATGGGGATGGGATGCTCATTTCCTCTTTCCTTCCCGGTAGCCAGGCTTCGTTGGCCGCGAATGGGGCCACTACATCAAACGTCAACAGTAGTGCGCTAAGGAATGTGGATTATTCGTTGGAGGCTGCAAAGGGGCTCCCCACGATGGGATAGGTCATCAAAAGTCGTGGCCCTGAATATTCCGCTGAGGTCTCTGGCATTGGGGAAGGTACTGTTGTGCAACTGGATAACGTCATGCTTTCCATCGGCACTCCGAATAGACTGCTTTGGACTTCCCCGGCGGATTGGCTCAGTCCAGCTCGAATTTCCCAACAACAGAAATAATCCAGATCATCACGCAAAAGTCTGCCGAATCGATAACAGCAATTGCCAATGCGGGAACCCATTTGCTGGTCCACGGAACGAACAGAACCAATGGAATATGAAGTGCCGCCAGGACCGCCATGGTTCCCCAAAACCACGCATGCCTTTGGTCTGCCCCCCTAGACCCGCATATCGATGGATATGATTTCGGGTTGAGGAGGATGCAGGATGACGGTGAGCAAGCATAGCGAAGCGCAGGTCATGGCGGCGTTGAAGCAGGTGGAAGCGGGTCGCACAGCCGAAGACGTAGCTCGCGAGTATGGAGTCAGCAAGCACACGATTTATGCGTGGAAGGCGAAGTACGGTGGGATGGATGCCAGCGAGGCGCAACGGTTGCGTCAACTGGAAGATGAGAACTCGCGTTTGAAGCGGCTGGTCGCCGATCTGAGTTTAGATCGTTGACCCATCGATGGTCGCGGGTCAATTCAACGCCAGAATTGCGTAGCAATGGGAACAGAAGTCCAATGAAGGGATTATTGTTCTTAGGGCGTCTGGAGGGCCTTCATGGGCGGCAGAGGCCTTCAAAATCAATAGGTTACGTGATATGGCATGGTAGAGGTAATCCGTTCGATTCCGATCGAGCCATTCAACCGCAGATTCTAATCGGGGATCGAGCACCATCCCGCTGCTGGAGTCGGAAACGGGACATGTTAGGAACTGACCAAAGCCGTCTTTGTGGTCGCACCGCCGAAATAGATACTTACTCGGATCTGACCTCTGCAGGAGTTCGGCAGAGGTCGGCACCCTTCCGCACCCTTGCTGTAACTTCAAGTGGCACGAGAGCCAATGGAACAAAAGCTTTGCTACGTGTATATGACAAGGACGTCCAGTCTGCCGAATCGACACTGAGCGAGCTCGACCGCTTGTATGGCGCTTTCTTCTTTGCCCGCATCAGCTGCGAGTATGGCAACTTGTTCATCTCCTGCGAATATTTGCTCTACTTCAGGATGCCCTCTTCTACATCCTGTCGCAATTCGCTGGGGGCATTAACGCAGCGTATGTAAAATGCTTGCTGGCACTGCAGTTGCGCAAACACATCGATACAAAACCCACGAACGGCGCCAAACGGCATTCCAGCGACGGCGGTCATCACGCTCGATATACGCGCATCTGCCAAGAGGCTTTAAGTGACCTGGACCAGGCCGGAGAAATCTACGCGTTGCATGATCACTCCAGCGGTATGGGCTCGGTGCTGGTCAACGCGGGTTATCTTCATCTCGATCAGGGAAATGTCGATCGCGCCGCGGCCAAGAGCTTTAAAGCCTATGAACTTGCACACACTAAGAACGACCACATCCTGATGGCCCGCGCTCGCATCCTCGAATCCGCGGTGGAAAACATTCGCGTCGAGGAACAACTCGGCGAAGAGGATGATCTGGCAGTTCACGCTAACGCGGCAAAAGTCTATGCCGAAGAAGCTGTAGCGCTCGCCACCCATACACAGAACCGCCGTCTCATTGCCGGGGCATGGATCGCGCGCGACATCGCCGCGGCGAATGATTTCTTTCAGGACTGGGAAGAAGCCCGTCAATGTGCGGCGCGCGCCACGGCGCTGCTTTCGTCAGAGGATCGTGATCACTTGTGGGAAGATTTGCTGACGCTTAAAGCACGCATCCTGCATGCCTCTGGCGTTGACGAAACTCTGCGCGCCTGGTCCGAGGGAATGGTTGGGAACAAAACATTCCAGCAAGTGCAAGAAGAATTTGCAGAGCTTGTCATTCCCAAAGTGTGGATGCGGGAAGGCAAAAACATTTCGCGGGTCGTCGAGCAGCTATCCGTTTCCCCCAAAAAGATTCGCCGTATTCTACGTAATACCGGCCTTCTTGGACAAAATGAAGATTAATCTAACTTCATTTCGGTGTTGTACGAGATAATTCAACACCCTGAGCACGCAGCAGGGTCTCCGCAGCACCTACAATCGCCCATTGCGTACTCCGTCCCAGCATCCCTGCCGTTGCCTGCGTACCGTTGATCAATAGCAAAAGCTGCTGAGCCAGCACTCTTGGATCACGAGCGCCAGCATCTTTACCCAGCCTGAGCAGACGTGCCGCCACGCTTTGCTTATGTTTGACAGCAACATCGTGGGCAGGATGGGCCTTGTCCGGAAACGATTGGGCAGCATTCAGGAAAATACAGCCTTGGTAAGCAGGATCGGAAGTCCGCTTTGCGATGAAATGTATGACATTGAGAATCCTGCCGCCAGGAGTGGAACCAGGATCGCCGGCTTCTCTCTCCCAGAGCTCCCAGTATTCCCGCTCGTGCTCGGCCAGACAGGCCACGATCAATTCATCCTTGGAGCCAAAGTAACGATAGAGAGTCATCTTCGCGACGCCCGATTCGGCAAGCACTCGATCGATGCCCACGGCACGCAGGCCTTCCTGGCAAAACAGGCGTCTCGCCGTAGCTACCAGACGGTCGCGTGGAGAACTCTTATCTTCGACAATTCCGACTCGCGTGCGAGGCAGAAGGTGTGAGGGTGTGCCGTTCTTCGGCAACGCATACGTGTTTCCAGCAGACTTCACAGTATTCGATTCGATAGTTTTGCTTGACATGAGACAGACCTGTCTGTATTGTCCTAAGCATATTGGATATCGAGTAAGTTTTCAATGAACACATTAATCGCAATTCGATCCCATCAAGTGATGACCCTTTTGGGACAATCCGATCGCGATGGTCTTCTCTATGCTGCCTCCCGGCAGCTCTGTTGTTGTCGATAATTTTCTATCGCTGAAAGCGCCGAGCGAACTTCCACACATTTGAAGAAATAAAACTGACAGCGTGTCAGTTCGTGTCCTCACCGCAGGATTCTTCATTCCGGTTCGCCTCGCCAGCCGCCTGCACTGACTACTCCCACGAACAGGCGATTTGACAACGCGGTTTACAACGATTGATCGGATGGAGTTAGAAATGTTTGATCACCTGGCAGTGTCTTTCCTCAGAGGCAACAATCTCGTATCCCCGCGGCGTGCGATGCGAGGACGGTCTGTCGTGTCGAATGCATCGTACATACAAGTTCTCATTACGCCGCTCTTCCTCCTATTTCTTTTCGTTTCAAATGCCGTGTCTCAGACCAGCAATGCAACTGTGAACGGTACTGTTAAGGATCAGGCGGGCGCGGCAGTGGCGGGTGCAAAGGTGACGGCAACAGATGCGCACACCGGAACACAGAAGAGCGATGTCACCGATACAACGGGTCATTACACGATACTGAACCTGTTACCCGGCATCTACGACATCCAGGTGGAGCAGCCGGACTTCGCTACCATGGTGCGCCACAATCAGGAACTTCTGGTAGGCACAACCATCACGCTGGATTTCTCGCTGACAATTTCGGCAACAACCCAGACCGTAGAGGTACAGGCAGATGGTCCCCTTCAACAGACGACGCAAAACACGATTCAGCACATCCTGCAGACCAAAGAGCTGGATAACCTGCCTCTCGTCAGCCGCAGCTTTTCGGATCTGGCAGCTTTGACGCCGGGTGTCCTCGTCGGAGTGGGAACAGTATCGTCCGCCAATATTTCCATCAACAATGCTCCAGTCGGGCAGACAGGATATCTGCTGGACGGCCACTCGAACGAGAACGACTTCTTTGGTGGGCAGTTTGTCAATGTGGCACAGGACTGGATCCAGGAATTCTCGGTCCTGACCAACCAGTTTCCTGTGGAATACGGCAACGCTGCCGCGGGATTTGTGAGCGCCGTAACACGCTCAGGGACTAACCAAATTCATGGCCGAGTGTATGGCTTCTTTCAGGACGCGGCATTAAATGCCACTCCATCATTCCTGCCGAGCTACGCGCCAAATAAGCCCCCCTACAGCAGCCAGCGGGTCGGCGGGCAGCTTGGCGGACCTATTCTGAAGGACAAACTCTTCTACTTTGCCGGTTTTGAATATTACAAGAACAACACCAGCATTCCGATTGTTGTTCCGACGGTATTTCAGCATATTCCAGGAAGCTCGGGTGTGTATCCCCAGACCAATACGAGCAAGCTCGCGATCCTGAAGCTCAATTATCAGCCGGATGCGCGGGACGCCTTTACCGTGCGCAGCAATCTCGAATATGACGATGCGATCAATAGTGGGATCGGTGCGGTGGGATCGTTAGTTCATGCCCTGGGAAATTCCACAAACGGCTTTACACCCATTTATCTCGAAAGCGGCGACTGGACCAGGACACTGTCTGCAACCAGCTTGAATGAACTGTATTTTCTCTTCCAAAAGAATGGCGCCGGATCGACTTGCAATTATCAAACTCAGATCGGACCCTACCCGGGTGGGGGAGAGAACGCAACACCCTATGGAAATCCTGTTGGGTATTATGCGCAGGTCACCTATGCGAGTGCGGGGGTGGTCACAGGCTGCCCCGCGGCTTTCAGCAATATGAACCAGGTGAATGGAAAGCTTGGCGATATCTTCACCTACTCGAAGGGAACGCACACGGTCAAGGCAGGTGTGGAGATCGACCGCGAACACATCTACACCAATCACTTTCGCAATAACTACGATGGGCAATACGTGGTCGGCGGGACCCTGCCATTTACGCCAGGTGTTGCGTCTACTTATCCTCTGTCGCTCTACTCGTTTTATCAGCCCATCGAGAATACGAGTTGGGATTTTCCGACATGGGAAAATTCGTATTTCATCCAGGACAGTTGGAGAATTACCGACAATCTGACGCTGAATCCAGGGCTGCGTTACGATATCAGCTTCTCGAATTCCGAATACTCCTCGGAAGGCTTTGTCCCCGACAATTCCCAGGGACACAAGATCAACAACGACTATACAGACATTGCGCCACGCATCGGTATCGCATGGTCGCCGTTTCATGACGGCAAGAACACGATCGTGCGGGGCGGTTTCGGCATTTTCTACGATCAGGATCACCTGCAGACGGCCTCCGCATACATCAGCGGCTTCAGCAGAGTCACGAACGGCTTCAACCTGAATGCAACGCGTCCGTCGCTGAATCCTTATTGCCTCGCCGTTCCATCTCCTTGCAAGGGAAGCGTGCCGGGACCGTATGCCGCTGCTGCCGAGGAAGTGCTGGCCTATGCACTCGCCAATTACTCACTTCCTGATTTCTCTCCACCGGGTGGGACGATCACTCTTGGCGGAACAACTTACACCATCCCGGCACTCCCAAGCATCCCCGGGCCCGGCGGGACACAATCTACAGCTCCGGTAAATTTCGTCTTCAATATCGATAAGAACTTCAAAGTGCCCGCATCGATCCAGGGAACGATTGGAGCGCAGCACCAATTCGGCAGTTCGTTGAATGTTTCCGCAGACTTTGCTTATTCAAAACTCTACAACGGGGTCGTCTTGCAGAACTCCAACATAGATCCTGTGACCTACGGGCTGATCGATCCCAACTACATCTTGGTTGAGAGCTTCAGCAGCGGAGCGAACGTCTGGAGCAAGCATCTTCTTCTGCACGCTGCATACAGGAATCACCATGGAGATACCGTGCAGGGCTCCTATTCATTTGGATATGGTACCGATAATGCCGTGGGTGGATTCATCACCGGCAGCCATACGACCATGGTGACCGATCCTTTCGACTACAACGTGGACAAGGGGCCATCTCCCAACGACGCGCGCCACAACCTGAATGTGAGCGGCCTCTATCACGCACCGCTGGGGATTGAGATCGCACCCATCCTCAGTTTCATCAGCGCACTGCCCTACAGCGCATCCACGACGCTGACGACGCCCGGCTGCCAGTCCTATTACTCGCAGTGCTACCCAACCGGCTACACGCGCAATTCGTTGCGCGGAGACGACACATTCCAGCTGAACTCGCGCGTGTCGAAGAGTTTCGGCCTCGGCGAGGCGCGGGCAATCACGGTGTTATTCGAAGGTTACAACCTTACCAACAAGCTGAACACCGGCACCAACTTCCAGGGAAATGTTCAGTCTGCAAAGTTTCAGCAGCCAACCGGGCAATCTACGCCAAGGCGGCAGCTGCAGGCAGGGTTCCGCTTCGACTTCTAGCTCGTTGCAGCGGAGTTCACTTCTACAAATCGATGAGAGCCGAATTCAGTTTGGCCAATCTGCGAAGGAACACGGAGAAAAACGGAAAGATGAAATCGCACAAGTGGTTCGCATACATACTGGCGGGGCTCGTTGGCCTGCCTCTGGCACTTCACGGGCAGGCTCCTTCTGCCGTCTTTGACAAGGAACCGGCGTGCCATACGCTGAAGCCGGCTTCCGCGGGAGGACCGCTCCCCCAAAACCCTGATGTGCTGGTGCTGCGTTATTTCAGCTATGGAAATTATGAAGTCGCCTACCGGGGCAAAGTCTTGCTGCTCGATGCCTTCTATGACAACTCCCGTTCACCCATCGCGGCGCCGACAGGCCTGAAGGAATCGGATATTACCAAAGCGGATGGGATCTTCATCGGGCATACGCACTTCGATCATTACCAGGATGCGCCCGCTGTCGCCAAGCGGACAGGCGCGACCGTGTATCTGGGACCGCCCGGCCTGGCGTATGTACGCGCGCAGGGTCTGCCCGAAAACCAGATCAGGATAGTGCGTGGCGGAGAAACCATCAAGCTGAACGGCTATACCGTACAGACCGCTCTCGGGATTCACATGGCAACCGATCCCAAGAAGTCGGCGGCGTACCAGGAGTTGATCACAAAGACATCGACTGCAACAGAAGAACAGAAAAAGGAGCAGGAGGCCTGGAAAGACAAGGGGATGAGCAACTATCTGCATACCGAAGATCCCCTCGATCCGGAGCGGGACACGATGTATCACGGCACTATCGTATATGTGTTCACCTTCGATAGCGGCTTCCGGCTCGTCTATTCCGATACTGCTGGAGTGCTCTCCGGCGGCGAGCGCGCGTTGGCTGATTCGATCCACGCTGACGGTGGGAAGATCGATCTGGCCATCCTTGGCTACCTGGATGGCGGCTTCTCGGTCAACACCGCGATTCGTCTGGCGACCACCAAGGTCAAGACCTGGCAACCAAGTATCTTCCTGCCCTCGCATCACCACGATGGCGACCTGCTCTATGCATGGCCGATGCCCGAGATGCCGACCGCGCCTCTATTCGAGGCATTCCGCGAGCAAGCTCCCGACATACGCGGCATTGAGCCTCTCTATAGTTCACCTATCTGCGTAAACACGAAGACGGACGAGTTCTTTGTGGGCAACTATGTGCGCTAGCCAGCCTCTGCAATACATACGCAAAGAGTGGCATCAATCTTTTCTCGGAGACAGAATGAAAGCGAAAAAAAAGTGGCTTGTATTTGTACTTGCAGGTTTCATTGCAATTGCTCATCGGGGGCAAGGACAATCCGGAAATCCAGCGCTTGAGCCCGCGTGCCAGACACTGCAGCCCGCATCAGCCGGAGGCCCTTTCCCCAAGAGTGCCGACGTCCTCGTACTTCGTTACCTTGGACGCGCTAACTATGAAGTCGACTACCACGGCAAAGTTTTGCTGCTCGACGCGTATTACGACAACTCACGTGCCCCCTTCGGCGAGCCATTCGGCATTAAGGAATCGGACATCACGCATGCGGATGCCATCTTCGTGGGGCACACTCACGGAGATCATTTCCTCGATGCTCCCGCCATCGCAAAGCGAACCGGCGGTCCGGTGTTCCTTGCACCTCCCGGTCTCAAATACGTGCAGTCGCAGGGACTGCCAGAGAAGCAGATCAAGATCGTGCGCGGTGGAGAAACCATCAAGCAGAACGGATATACCGTGCAGACGGCGCTCGGAATTCACATGCCGGTTGCGCCCGCGGATTTGGCCGACTACCGGGCCTTTACCGCAAAGGCAGACCCTTTGACTGAGGACCAGCAGAAACAGCTGGCCGCATGGCGGAAGGCGCAACCTGTGGCCTCTGTGCAGGATTTCAACGATCCCGACAGTGACACGATTTATCACGGCTCCATCGTCTATGCGATCACCTTCGAGAGTGGATTCCGCCTGGTGTTTTACGATACGGCAGGCGTTCTTTCCGGCGGAGAGAAAGTGCTCGC
>JAATFH010000025.1 GCA_015655315.1 Terriglobales bacterium | reverse complement strand
GCGCATCCGGGCAGGCACGCGGATCGGCAGTCATGATGCCGTTCACGTCCGTCCATATTTCAATCGCTTCGGCATGCACGCCGCCGCCAACCAGCGCAGCAGTAAAGTCCGATCCGCCGCGTCCAAGCGTAGTCGTCACGCCTTTCTCTGTCGAGCCGATAACGCCGCCCATCACGACAGTCTTACCCTCGGTGGCCAGCGGCACAACATGTTCTTTCAACCGCTCTTCGATCAAAGCATCCTGCGGAATGGCTTTGCCATGCTGCGCATCGGTGATGATGCAGGCGCGTGCATCGACGTGAACGCCTTCGAGTCCACGTGCCGCAAATGCCTCTGCGATCATGCGGCTCGAAAGCCGTTCGCCATAGGAGACAATCATGTCGCTGATGCGCGGCGTCAACTCGCCGACTGCCGCCAGTCCGCGCAGAATCTCATCCAGCGCGTCGAATTCGGCATCGATCCATGACTGCGAAGCGGCATACGCCGGACCCGTCTGGTCACTGCACTGCGAGGCATCTTCGCCGCGCGCCTGCGTGGTAAGGCGGCAGGCCACTTCCTTGTGACGGCTGCGCAGCCGGGCGGTAATGGCCAGCGCACCGTTGCGGTCGCTGCGCGCGGCAGCGTTGGCCGCCGCCAGCAGCTGGTCCGTCACCTTTGCCATAGCGCTGACGACGACAATCGGCTGTGAGCCTTTCTTGCGCCGTGCCGCGACAATGCCTGCGGTGCGGTGGATGGCCACAGCATCTTCGACGGAGGTTCCGCCGAACTTCATGACAACAAGCTTCTTCATGCCGGGACCGCCACAGGATCAAGCTTGCCCAGCGATACCAGCAGCTCCGCATTCAGCAGCGCCGCGCCCGCAGCCCCGCGAATCGTATTGTGCGAGAGCACCGTAAACTTCCAGTCGAGCAGCGTGCAGGGCCGCAGCCGTCCAACCGTAGAAGCCATGCCATTGCCGCGCATGCGGTCCAGCCGCGGCTGCGGACGATCATCCGCAGTAACAAATTCGATCGGCTGCGCCGGAGCTGTCGGCAAATCCTGTCCCGCCAGTGGCTTGAACTCGCTCCACGCCGCCAGAATCTGTTCGCGCGTCGCAGGCTTGCGCAGCTTGATGCTCACGCTCTCCGTGTGACCGTCTTCGACGGGAACGCGGTTGCAGTGCGCCGAGATTTTCGCATCCAGTGACGCCACGCGCGAGCCCTTGAGGGAGCCCAGCAGCTTCAGCGTCTCCTCCTGCATCTTCTCTTCTTCGCTCTTGATGTAGGGAACGACGTTGCCGAGAATATCGAGCGAGGCCACGCCGGGATAACCCGCGCCGCTCACCGCCTGCATGGTCGCGACAAAGATCGATTCAATGCCGAAGCGCTCTTCGAGAGGCTTCAGCGCCAGCACCAGCCCAATCGCCGAGCAGTTCGGATTCGTAACGATGTATCCGCCCGACTGTTTGCGCCAGCTCTGGTTTTCAAGCAGCGGCAGATGGTTCGCATTCACTTCAGGAATCACCAGCGGCACATCTTCCTGCATGCGGAAGGCGCTGGAATTCGAAATCACGGCGCATCCGGCGGCGGCAAACTTCGGCTCCAGCTCGCGGGCAATGTCAGAATCGAGCGCGGCAAAAATAATCTTCGGCGCACCCTCCGGCGTTGCCGGAGAAACCGGCATCTCGGCGATATGCGTGGGCAGCGCCGTGTCCAGTTTCCACTTCACCGCATCGCCGTAGCGCTTGCCGCTCGACTTGTCGCTGGCCGCAAGCCACGCCACTTCAAACCACGGATGACGTTCAAGGAGCTGAATGAAACGCTGGCCGACCATGCCGGTCGCGCCCAAAATGCCGATCTTCTGTCGCTGCATGTGCCTCTTTCCATCAGCGAGGCTGTACACCAATACCCAGCATCCCTTACGCGCTGGACTGTCGCTGTACATACTAGTGTAACTGTTCAACGCAGGTTGATGAACCCCTCCGAACCACGGCAGCAAAGAGAAAGAGCCTTCACATTCCCACAAAAGTGTTTCATGCCCAAAACAGAAACCACTTTGTCATCCCGACTGGAGCCGAAGGCGGAGCGGAGGAACCTGTTCTCGTTGTTTGTTCAAGGGATCAAACTCACTGATATGGAAGTGAAGCGTGCAGACGCGGAATTCATTCTTCATTGAGAGACTGCGAGAAGCGCGTTTTTTATTACACTCTGCGGCGACAACTAAGTCGCGTTCCATAACTGAGTTGCTCTGTCCATGACAGAGCAGGCGTTGCCAAATGTTATCCCTTAACCAGACAAATGTTTGATCAAGTATCCGCGACCCGGATGACCGATTCGATTCAATTGATCGATTACAGCGCCTCTGTCGTATCGAACCCTGCGGTGTTCGACCGTGTACATGCCGGCATCTGCATTGAGGAGCACATAGCTCGCATATTTGTCATCGGTTAGCGATAGGCTGACCGAGCCGAGATTGACGATATGAATACCCTGAATTTTGCTTTCCCACGGACGATGCGTGTGTCCGACGCATATCAGGTCTGCGCCAGAGTCCGTTAACTGTCCGGCAATTTCCGCTGCATCCCTGTCGCTACTGATGCCTGATCCATCGTCTTGACCAGGAGACGCATGCACCCCGAGAAACCGGGTTCCATCGGGCAGCGTAATTCTCATCTCCAGCGGCAAATCCTGAAGCCACTGAAGCCAACCGCTCGCAGTGACCATGCCCTGTGTCCAGGCAAATGTGTTGGCAACTTCTACGAGTGCATCCAGCAAATCAGGATTGCTCTTCGCCTCCTCGATACTTGGAGAAGGCCGATCGCCAGTACAAACGTATCGATCGGTGTTACCTCGGACGAACCTTACATTTGGAAGGGCTGACAGAATATCGAGCGTTCGTATCGGCTCAGGTCCGAGGGCAACCAGGTCGCCGAGTATCCAGTAGGCGTCTACTCCTCCGACCCCGGCAATGTCCGCCAGCACGGCATGCAGCGCAATTTCGTTTCCATGTATATCGGATAGGAGAGCAATTCGCATGTTTGAGTCTACGAAAGTCAACTGCCCGCTGATCAGCCACTGCAGCGCCAAAATCATCTAACCATTCGCTGATGCAGACTACTCCTCACAAGTCTGCTTCTCGGCAACCTCATGCCTCCAGATCAATTGACCCACTACCGATTCTTGCCTGTCATTGCCCGACAGGCAGTAAATCTTTTCTCTATGCACCCTGAGCGCCGGACTTTTGAATCGAGATAACTCGATCGCTAAATCAGCTTTTCATGGACTGGGCGAGAGATCATTCCGTTCCGCAGAGAAATTATTCAGGGGCGAAAAGAGGCTCGGCGAGTATCTGTTCGCGCAGTCGGTCAAGGATCTTCAACAGTTCATGGGCGAGGGACAGAAAACTGCCGGGGAGCAGGCCCGGCGTGCCGTCGGCGGCTGAGGTGAGGTGAAAAACCGGCCCATGAATGCTCAGGGATGCCGCGGCATCAGCTTTTGTCCGCTGCGCTTCCAGATAGGCAGCCATGTCCTTCAGTGTCTGGGCGCAGGACTGTTCGAATTCCCGCAGCATGGCTTCTGCCTCGGCGGACAATTTTTCGGTTGAGCCAAAGACGTGGTACTGCACCAGCGCAAGTTGCAGGAGATAGGCGGTCCGCAGCGCGGCCTGCCAGCGCCGGATCCGATCCCGTGCGGCCATGTGCTGGTTGCGCAATGCGCCCAACTCAAACGGCACCGCGTCCGACTGAGCATTGACGGCTGAAAAGTTGTTGTAGATCTTGTCGCGCAGCCGCCGGGCAGTGGTAATCGCAGCTGCGTCGGGCGTGCGCACGCTGAAGTCCTCCAATTCTGCCAGCAAGCCCAGGTTCTGGTTGAAGGTTTTAATCATCTGGTCGGTGGCGGAAGTCGGTTGCAACCGCTCGAAGACCAGCCACATCATCGAAATGCCAAGCAGTACACCGAGAGTACGGTCGCGAGCGATGGTGAGCGATGTCTGGATGGTGAAGTCATTGAGATGGATGAGATAAAAGGCAAGGGCAATCTGAAGTCCGCCATAAGAGAGTCGCGAACTCGAGGTCGATACCCACGCGGCGAAGGACGAAACAGCGACGAAGAGCAACGTAAATCCGGTAATAGAGTCGATATTCGGCAGGATAAAGACCTGCGCACCAAGTCCAAAGCCAAAGCCGCCGATCATCGCTCCGGCAATGCGCAGCACCTGTTTTTGCCGGGATGAGCCAATCGTTGAAAGGGCCGTGAGCACGCAGGTGGTGACCGATGTAGACAGACCGGGCCACGCCAGCGAGATGTAGATGATGTAACAAAGTGTCCCAGCGAGGCATCCGCTCAGCGCGAAGCGCAGGTGCTCGGGATTGCTGAACGCATCGGGCACCAGGATGCCGGGCTCCGGCTCCGGCTCATGCGCAAGGCTGTGGAATGCCTCAAGCGAGGTTGAGCCCTCAATGACCTGAGGGATGAGCGCGATCATTCCTTCCAGTTCCCGCAAGATGGAAACCTTGTAAGGCTTTGTTTCCACTTCGAATGCGGGCGGTGCCTGTCCGGTTTTCAGAAATTGCCGGATTGTGCCAATCTCACGTGCCAGTTCCCCTGCAATCGGCCTGTCGGCGGGGGGAACGTACGGCTGTGTGTGCGTCATGGCTGCCGCGTAGTCCAGCGACCTGCCTGTGAGAGAAATGACGGCCGACATTTTTACGCGGTACAGATCCGTATTGCGCGAGCGAGCCAGCAGGCGTCGTAACGTTCCAAGGCCGATTGTGGCAAATTGAGCGAGCCTGGTTTCAAGTTCGCGCGGGATGGGCTTGTCGGCAGCGTAGCAATTGAGAAGATCTTCGATGGCCTGCAGCCGCGCGGTCAGACCGATCGTAATCTGGTCTTCCTTCTGGAAGGCATGAAAGACGGCTTCGACCGCGATGGTAACGGCCGCGCCGATGCCCGGGGACAGAATCTGCCAGAGGGTCTGCTCCAGGTTTTTCTCCGCTGGTCCGGGAAGGTACCAGATACCCAGCACCGAGGTGCCGATCAGGCCCATGGCGCTGGCAACGCTGTAATTGGTCAGCGTGCGAAGGAGAAAAAAGATGAGCAGGATGCTGAAAGATTCCCAGAAGAAATGGGTCATTGGATCCGAGGCGAACATCGGCGCGCCGATCGGAACGAAGAGTGTTGCCAGAAGTAAAGCCGCCCCGAGGGCGAACGCAGACTTCGCGGTTGAGGTGAGATTTTCCCGCGACATCACAAATGCATAGAGAGCGCCCACAGCGCCCCCGGGCACCTTGAACGTCATCGTGATCATCATCGTGATGGTCGCCGCAATCACAATGCGGGCGACCATTACCCACCGTCCCGGATACGGTGAGAGTTCGCCTTTCAGGAACTCCCAGAACCAGCTTGTGAAGCTCTGGTTGGCCGGCTCCGCGACGGTTGCGGTTGCCACGCCTAGTCCCGTTCTTTTGCGGAGTCACCGTGAATCACGACGACAGCCGATTCGCTGAGACGAAAAAGATCCGATGGATGTTCTTCGATACGGACGCGCACAGGGAAGCGCGACGCGAGGCGCACCCAATTCAGGGTGCGCTGCACATCGGGCAGTCCTTGCGTCAGGCGGCCGATTACGTCCGCGTCGGGTGTAACGCCGAAACCAATGCTGTCAACGACTCCATGAAAGCGAATGTTCGGCCGCGACAGCACATAAACATCGGCAGTCATGCCGGGATGAATGCGGCGGAGCTGTGTTTCGCGAAAATTCGCCACGGCCCACCAGGTGCGGGAATCGATCAACGTGAAAATCTCCTGGCCCGTATGCGCATAAGCTCCCTCGGAAATCGTGAGGTTGGTAACGCGGCCATCGAAAGGAGCGATGAACTTGCAGTTGTCCAGGTTGTACTGTGCTAGGTCGATTGCGGAACTCCGCCCGCTGCGCTGCGCCGTCAATGGCTCGACGGTGGTCACGGCATGGGTTGCCTGCTGCACCTGCTGATGGCTCTGCTCCAGTTGCGCCTCGGCCTGCAGGTATTGCGCTTTGGCGGAATCGAGTTGCGCCAGCGCGAGAGCCTGCTCAGAACGGGCCTGCTGCAGTGCCTGCTGGCGGGATGTTTGCAGAGTTCTTGCCTGATCGATCTGGTCTACCGTGACAAATTGTTTCGCGAGCAGCGGTTCAATCCGATGCAGGTTATTGGTGGCATAGGCGGACTCCGCGTCTGCGCGGTCGACCACGGCTTTTGCGCTGATCACGGATGCTTTTGCTTCGTCGACGGCAGCGGCAGCGCGGGCTACGTTGGCTTCAGCACTCTTGCTGTTCGCAATGGCCACGTCCACGGCGCTGCCCTGTGAGGCAATGGTACGGCGCTCGTCGACGATCTCGCCCTCGAGCGAAGCGCGCTGCGATTTGGCCTGTTCCAGAGCATAGGCATAAGGGCGCTCATCGATGTCAAAGAGCAGGCTACCCTGCTTCACCAGTTGGTTGTCGACAATGTTCAGCTTTACGATCGGCCCGCTGACGACCGGCGCGACGCCGATGAAGTTGGCAAAGACCTCCGCATCATCGGTGCGCGGATTTTCTGTTGTGGTGTGCATCACCAACAAGCCAGTGATGACAGCACATAGAACAGATGCGACGCTGATAACGCGTCCGATACGGCGGCGAGTGTCTTCCGATTCGATGAACGCCATAGGTCCTCAGTTCAACTGAAAATAACCAGCCAGAAAAAGCATGCGCAGGAAGCAGCCAGGCAGGGATAGACAAGAATCGCAGGCTGGACATACTTATCCATCTGCAGGCGAACAAAGAGCCAATGGAGCGCGGCCGCCACAAGAATGCCCCCGATAATGCAGAAAAGCCACGCCGGAAAAAACGAGCCGAGTACGCTGATGGTCGGAGCGCGTCCGCAGCCGGACAGCAACATCGATGTGCCGATGGCAAGAATAGCTGCGACTCTTTTTTGAGAAAAAGCCATGAAATGGCTTCCTTGCTTTTTCATTTTCTTTTTCTCCATCATGGCCCCGTCTTTGCCGGAGGTATTGCCAGCAGGTCACCTGTCCGGAAGGCAAGATTGGCGACCTGCAGTAGAAGTTGCGAGCGCGCGAAGACATCTTCCGAGCGCGCCTGCGCCAGAGCCTTCTGCGCGGCCACCACGTCGAGCAGATTGCGGACGCCGTAACCATAGGACTCGCGCGCCGCGCTATACGACTGGTCCGCGGAGGTGAGCAGTGCAACCGCGGCCTGCTGCTGCCGCTGTGCCGTCTTCACATTGGAGTAAGCCGTCCACACTTCATTCGAAATCTGGTCGCGCAGCGCATTGATCTCCGCCAGCGTTGCCGCTTTCTCCGCCTTGGCCTGAGCGATCTCATGCTCGCGACGGCCGCCATCGAAAAGGGTCCACTTCAGCGAGAGATTGGCATCCCAGATTTCGGACCCGACATAGCCGGGTGGCAGTTGACCCTGCTGTCCGTATTCACGGGTAAGACCGCCGTCTCCATTGAAACTCAGCGTCGGATAATACCTGGATCTAGCCTGCTTGATAGCCGCATTGGAGGCGCGCAACTGGGCGAGTTGCGCTTTGAGATCCGGGCGTTGCTCGAAGGCGTGATTAATGGCCGCGTCGACCGATTCGGTCATTTCGCCGGGCATTTTGAGTTCGTTGACATCCTGCACATGGTAGACCGTTTGCGGCGGCAGTCCCATAACGGTTGCGAGGTCGCCGTGTGCAATCTCTTCTGCGCCAACCGCTGCCTGAAGATCATACTGAGCCTGCGCGGTCGAAGCGGCAGCCTCCAGCACATCCGGTTTGGTGGCGAGCCCGTGGTCGAGGCGGTCCTGTGCATCTTCCTCGACTGCCTGCGCATTCTTCAGGTTGGCCTCGGCTGCGTCCATCTGTCCGATCGCATTCAGCAGGCGATAGTAGGCCGAGGTAACCTGAAAAATGATCTTCAGGTGCGTGTTGTTGAAAGTGAGATTGGCCGCCAGCAGGTTGGCCTTGGCAACATCGATTGCGCCGCCGCGCCCGCCGAAATCGAAGATCAGATATTCAACATGAAGTTCCGGAGAGACCGATCCGTATGTCTGGCGGAAGAACGCCGAATTGAGCAGGACCTGCACGCGATCCGTGCTGCTCACCGCGACCGCTGCCAGGGTTGGATAGAGAGCGCCGCGCGCGATTCCCAGGGCGGCTGCGCGCGCTTTTGCCTGCTGCCATGCCAGGCGTGTTTCGGGATTGTGCTGCTCGGCGAGGTCAACCAGTTCCGCGAGCGTATAGGGCTTTGCCGGATCCAGCTTGTAGTCGGTATCAGGCAGCGATGAGAACTCCTTGTTCAATCCTGCCTCGGCCGGGCTGTGCCACGCCTTATCAGGAGAAGCGGGCACACTCTGCGCGCCCGCACTAAGCGCGCTTAGAGAAAAAAGACAGGTTACCGCAATCTCCCGCAGACATGTGTGCATGAGTGTCTTGAAAATAGTCGCATGTCATTTTGAATTATGAAAGTGTTACCGGACAACGACGAAGTTAAGTCGAGCTAAAACTTTCCAGAAGGCGATACTCGTTATCGTGAGCATACCTGCCGATTCTGCAATCTTCAGCGTACTTTTGAATGAACCCACGCGGATATCAGAAGATTTTATTTATGCCGGAAATAGAAACCGCATCATGGAGCCGACACGCCCCGCCCATGAGTCCTCGTCGTGTGTCCCGCCTTCAACGCGTTCGTAGTGCAAGTCTACTTCCGGGCGCCAGCCGTGTGCCTTCATTCTGCGCTCCAGCAGATCGGCGTCGGCCAGGGTGCGCCTGCCTTCCGCTGTACCAACGTCGAGCCAGATCCGCGGCCGATGGTGGAGGCGACTCTCGTTTACATATCCGATGATGCTCTTGTGGTTCCACCACACCGAAGGCGAGAGCACCGCCAGTTCGCCGAAGCGCTCCGGATATTTGAGTCCAAGATAGAGCGTGACCAGTCCACCGAGCGATGAGCCACCTAATCCCGTATTCTCTCGGCCATGCAGAGTACGGTAGTTGGCGTTAATGAAAGGCATCAGTTCTTCGGTGAGGAGCCGTCCATATTTATCAGCTTCGCCGCCGCCCATTTTCCAGTCGGGTACCGGAGTGTATTCCGCAAGGCGGTGGTCGCCGGTGTTGGCAACGCCGACGATGATCAGCGGGGCCACTTCTCCGGCTTCGATAGCGGCATCGGCAGTTTCCGCCACGCGCCATGTGCGTCCGGGCACGAACGAGGTGGCAGGGTCAAAGAGGTTCTGCCCGTCATGCAGATAGAGCACAGGAAAATTCCGTTCCGGCTGCTCTTCGTACTCAGGAGGAACGTAGACGGTGATATCGCGGTCGTTCCGCAGAAAGCGGCTGTGGAACCACGGATGAAGGCTGACGCGCACTGGCAACGTAGGCGCGCCGGGCATCTGGGCGCTGGCCGAAATATCTGGAATCTCTGTTGCCAACTCGCTGCTTTTTCCTCTACGTTTTTTCATCGGGTGTCGCGGTGCTTTTCCTTCGAATGCTCGCGCTGCCCTTACTGTTACAGTATCAGGAACGTGAAGAAATCATGAATCGCGAATATCACAAATGGTGGTCCGGGCGTCTGAGCCGTGACATGGAATTGCTGGTCTTCGGCCACTCCGGTGTTCCTGCGATTGTTTTTCCAACGTCGCAGGGCCGCTTTTACGAGTTTGAAGATCGCGGCATGGTCCATGCGATCGCGCACAAGATTGAAAATGGCGAGTTGCAGCTCTATTGCGTCGATAGCGTCGACTCTGAGAGCTGGTACAACCGCAATGTTCCTCCGCGCTGGAAGATCGCCCGCCACGTGCAGTACGAAGACTACCTGATGGAAGAAGTGCTGCCGCTGATCCGCCTCAAGAATCAGGACCACCACCTTGTCAGCCTGGGCTGCAGCTTCGGCGGCTATCACGCAGTCAATATAGCCCTGCGCCATCCCGACAGGTTTACCGGATTTCTTTCGATGAGCGGCGCCTTTGACCAGACGGGATTCCTGCGCGGCTACTACGACAACGATGTGTACTTCAACACCCCGCCGCACTACATTCCGAACATCTCGGATTCGTGGTATCTCGACCGCTACCGCCGCAACACCTATGTCCTGGCGACTGGATGGGACGATCAGTGTCTCGGCGACAACCAATACCTGTCCCGTCTGCTGGGCGAAAAGGGCGTTCCGCACAATCTTTATATCTGGGATACGTGGAACAGCCACGACTGGCCAACCTGGGCGCGCATGATGAATATCTACCTGTAGATTTTCGGAAAACTTCATGGGGAACGTTGTTACCTCGCGCCCCTCGAAAAGTTGTCATTCTGAGCGCGTAATCCGCGCGAAGAATCCAGTGATCGCATCGGAAAACACAAACGCTTCAAATTTCCCGCACGAAGCTGTCGGCCTTAGTGCCCGGATGGAGATCCATGGATTCTTCACTTCGCTCAGAATGACAACGCATGTTTTGTGCAAAATATCTGCGTCCACTAATTCGTATCTAAAATCGTTACAAATAGAAAAAACTTATATTTCCACTTGAAATCCGTCCGCGACCTGTGGCACTGTATCTCAAGCAGAGGAAGCCGTAATGACTACCATCTTCCAATTCGGATACCAGATGCAGCCAGCGAATGATCGCGTCGGCACGTCCTGGATTCTGCTAGCAACCGCTGGTAAATAACAGCGCGTTGTTCCTCTGCTAAGTCCGGACAATCGACTCTAAATCAATTCAGGCAAACAGCTTACCTGCAATAGCGAGTGGTGTAGCACGCGGCTACTTCGTCTTGACACGACCACTCCGCAACAGCGACCGTTCCCTCGCGTTGCAGGCATGCGCCAGTGGTGCAGTGTGCGGATACTTCTCGGCAAACCTGTAAAGGTGCGGTTCGAACCCGCATAGCCGCATACGATTTTTCCCTGGCGTGAACGACATCTCCGGTGGCGCAGGAGCGGGATACTTCTCCGCCCACTATGGCAGGCGAAAGGGAATCGCCAGTTCGCGTAAGCGAACGCCGCCCGTGCTGCTTTTCCCCGGAGACTTGCAACACCACTGTGCCGGTGGCGAGTGAATGGGTTACTTCATGAATCGGAAGGTGCGGGTTCGATTCCCGCGGCTGCGGAAACGCAGTTTGAAGCTCTCTGGTGAGAGCATCCGGCATAAACCCGTTCAGGATGTTTCCCCGGCGCGCAAACCACAACCCGAACCGTGTGAAGGAGACACGCCATGAGCATCAGCATTACTGTGCGCAATGGCACAGCTGTCGGCAAGGAGTCGCTCTGCCGCACCTGCCGCCACGCGCACATTCAGCTGGGCTACTCCGAGAGCGAAGAGGAAGTTCGCTGCGGCTTTCACTACGAGGCTCCGCGCCTTGTTTTGTTCGCTGTCAGGGACTGCAGCGATTACCTCAGCAAGCTCGTTCCGACGCTTTACGAGATGGAGAAGATGGCTTTCGTCATCGACGTAAGGAAAGTCAATGCACGCGCAGGCTTCGGCGGCGCGACTGTCACCGTCCGCGAGAGCGAGGAAGACAGTGAGTAGCGATATCGTCTGACTCTGTTCCGGCTTCAAGAGGATGCCGGGCTGCGAACAGGGCCGCAATCACCGGGCATTCTGAAAGGGAGGCGCACCATGCGCCTGAATATTCTGAAACTCAGCCATCTCGGATTCAGCGGAGCGCCCTTGCGTACGCATGAGGGCGCACCTGCTGTGGTCATTATTGCCGAGGCACAGTTGCGTCGTTCCGTGCTGGCCTGCATGTTGTGGGAGGACCAGTTCTACGAGGATGGCGCAACGATTGCCGAGCGCATTGCCGCTCTCGTACCTCAGGTCGAAGCGGCCAGGGTGGCCGCGCTCGCCATCGAGGCGCGCGAAAAGATGAAGCTGCGTCACGCGCCTCTGTTGCTGGTGCGTGAGATGGCTCGCTACGCCACGCATCGCGGACTCGTTGCCGAAACGCTGGCCCGTGTCATTCAGCGTGCCGACGAGCTGTCGGAGTTCCTTGCCATTTACTGGAAGGATGGCCGTCAGCCGTTGTCGGCGCAGGTGAAGAAGGGACTGGCTGCGGCCTTCACTCGCTTCGACGCATACGCGTTGGCGAAGTATGACCGTGCAGGCGCGGTGAAGCTGCGTGACGTGCTCTTTCTTACGCACGCGAAGCCGCTCACTGCTGACCAGTCGTTCATCTGGCGTCAGCTGGTCGAGGGCACGTTGCCTTCACCGGAGACGTGGGAGGTGCGTCTCTCTCGCGGCGAGCAGAAGCGTGAGGTGTGGGAGTCGATGCTGATCGAGAACCGCCTCGGCGCTCTCGCTCTGCTTCGCAACCTGCGCAACATGCAGGCTGCGGGCGTCGATCCGGAGCTGGTGCGTTATGCGCTCGAAGTGATTCGCGTCGAGCGTGTGCTGCCGTTCCGCTTCATCGCTGCCGCGCGTTATGCTCCGCAGTGGGAGCCGTGGATCGAGCAGGCAATGTTCGCGAGCCTCAGCGGCCAGATGCGCCTGACAGGCAAGACTGTTTTGCTTGTCGACGTCTCCGGCAGCATGGACGCGAAGCTGTCCGCGCGTTCCGAGATGGTACGCATGGACGCGGCTGCGGGCCTTGCCGTGCTGTTGCGCGAGATCGCTGAAGAGGTGAGCATCTACACCTTCTCGGATGCTCTCGCCGCAGTCCCGGCACGTCGTGGCTTCGCCTTGCGCGATGCCATTGTACATAGCCAGCTGCACGGAAGCACGCAGTTGGGCCGCGCGTTGAATGAGTTGCGTGAGCGTGGTGATCGCATTATCGTCATCACGGACGAACAGTCGCACGACCACCTACCTGCGCCGAAGTACGGTCGCGGTTATGTAGTCAACGTAGCCAGCTACCGCAACGGAGTGGGCTACGGCGCGTGGACGCACATCGATGGCTGGAGCGAGGCCATCATGGAATACATCCGCTCTCTGGAAGCTTCAGACGAGACGGATGCATAACCGGGAAGCGAGCGAAACCGTTCGCTTCCCGCTTTTTTCATCTTTTCTTTGCATGCAGCCTTTGCCTCAGCTAAGGTGACGATGTGAGAATCGCATCATAGCGGAGGCTCTCATTGTGAAAAAAATCGGCGTTCTCTTCGGCATGGAAAACACCTTCCCCGGCGCTCTGGTCGAGCGCATCAACTCCATGAACCTGGATGGCATCTGCGCCGAGTTTGTGCAGGTGGGCGGCGTGCGCCTGGATAAACCTCCCGCGTATTCGGTCATCGTTGACCGTATCTCGCATGACATCCCGTTCTATCGTGCTTATCTGAAGCATGCCGTTCTGAACGGAACGCAGGTTATCAACAATCCCTTCTGGTGGTCGGCGGACGACAAATTCTTCAACTATTCATTGGCAGCCAAGCTGGGAGTTGCCGTTCCACCAACAGTGGTTCTGCCGCACAAACACTATCCCGAAGGAACGACCGAGCGCTCCATGCGCAATCTCGAATATCCCCTGAAGTGGGACGAGATTTTCGAGTACGTCGGCTTTCCGTCCTTCCTCAAGCCGGTTGACGGTGGCGGATGGCGCGATGTGCATCACGTCCACAATGCAGAGGAGTTTTTCTGCGCGTATGACCAGAGCCGCGATCTGTGCATGACGCTGCAGGGCGCCGTTAACTTCAACGAGTACTTTCGCTGCTACGTCGTTGGGCAGGAAAAGGTCCACATCATGCCCTACGACCCGCGCCGCCCGCACCATGAGCGCTACCTGCTCGATCCGCCGGAGTACGATAAAAAGCTGCTGAAGCGCGTCGAAAAAGATGCTCTGACACTGTGCAAAGCGTTAGGTTATGACCTGAACACGGTCGAATTTGCCGTGGAGGATGGCGTGCCGTACGCGATTGACTTTATGAATCCTGCGCCCGACGCCGATCTGCACTCCGTCGGCCCGAAGAATTTTGAATGGATTGTGGAGAAGGTTGCCGATCTGGCAGTCAAGAAGGCAAAGTCAGCGCCGAAGACAGCCGAATTGCGCTGGAGTGCCTTTCTGAATGCAGATGCTCAGAAGCCCGCAAAGAAAGATGCGTCGAAGAAGAAGGCCGCACCCAGGAAAAAATCTGCCAAAGCTGCCGAAGTCTGATCGAGAGAAAGAATTCTTGTAAAAGCACCTGTTTTCGTAAAAACGGTCTACACTTGCCAGCAGTTGCAGGAAGAGAAAGCAGCCATTTCATCACGGAGCGCAGAGTCCATGAGGCCCTCATTCACGATTGGTATCGAAGAGGAGTATCAGACAGTCGATCCGGTGACGCGCGATCTGCGTTCGCACATTGCGACCGAGATGCTGGCCAAGGGCAAACGCCGTCTGGCCGAGCGCGTCAAGGCAGAGATGCATCAGTCCGTGGTGGAAGTGGGCACAACCATCTGCAGGACGATCAAAGAGGCGCGCGAAGATCTCTTCGATCTGCGGCGGCAGATGATCGGCCTCGCTCGCGAGAATAACCTTGTGCTGGTTGCCGGCGCGACGCATCCCTTTGCCGATTGGCGCACGCAGGAGATCTATCCGGATGACCGCTACAAGCAGGTTGTGGAAGATCTGCAACTGGTGGCGCGTGCGAATCTTATTTTCGGATTGCATGTGCACATCGGCGTCGAGGACCGCGAAGCAGCGATCCGCCTGATGAACTCGATGCGCTATTTTCTGCCGCACATTCTCGCGCTCTCGACAAATTCGCCCTTCTGGCGCGGTATCAAGACCGGTCTCAAGAGCTACCGCGCGAAGGTCTTCGACAAATTCCCGCGCACGAACATCCCCGACACCTTCTCCAGCTACGGAGAATATGAGGGCTTCGTCAATCTGCTCATCAAAACCAACTGTCTGGACAACGCGAAGAAAATCTGGTGGGATGTTCGCCCGCATCCCTTCTTCAACACGGTCGAGGTGCGTATCTGCGATCTGCCTATGCGCGCGGAAGAGACGCTGGCGATAGCGGCGTTGATCCAGGCAACGGCTGTAAAGCTCTACATCCTGCATTCGCGCAATCAGGATTATCGGCAATACTCACGCGCGCTCGTGATGGAAAACAAGTGGCGCGCCGTGCGCTATGGACTCGACGGCAAGCTCATCGATTTCGGCAAAGAGACCGAAGTGCCGGAGCGCGAACTGATTCTTGAATACCTCGAATTCATCGACGAAGTGGTGGACGATTTGGACAGCCGCGAGGAAATTACCTATATCCGCCAAATCCTGGAAATGGGCACCGGCGCCGATCGTCAATTAAGAAAATTTGAAGAGACGAACGATCTGAAAGCGGTCGTCGATTACATGGCGGAAGAGACGCAGGTAGGACTGGTTTAACGCGTCTCCGTCGAAGAGATGGTGCTGTACTCCAAGCGGTCAATGCGTTCACAGATGGCACTCCTCAGCCCTTTGGTTGCTTGAATTTAACTTGTCAGACCGCCGTTCTTCTGCGAGTCTAGCGACGATGCGTAATCCCTCGTTGTTGCTGCTCTCAATGATCCTTTTTGCTTTTCCGGCGTTCGCCACGGCGAGCAAGCCCTGTGCAAGTTTGAAAGAAGTAGCCCTGCCGAACGCCAGTGTTATTTCTGCGGAAACCGTCGCCGCCGGTGCATTCACGCCGCCGAACCTGAAAGCGGGCGAGAAGGTGCCGCCTCTGTACAAGGAAATCCCTGCCTTCTGCCGTGTTCTGGTCACGCTTAAGCCCACGGCCGACTCCGATATCAGGGTGGAAGTCTGGCTGCCTGTAAGCGGCTGGAATGGCAAATTCCGCGGCCAGGGAAATGGCGGCTTCGCCGGATATATTGCCTATGCCGGACTTGCAGCCTCCGTGAGTCAGGGCTATGCCGCAGCCAGCACCGATACGGGTCACTCCACCGAAGGCGCAGCCTGGGCTCTGGGGCATCCGGAAAAGGTCGCCGACTACGGTTATCGCGCCGTGCATGCAATGACTGTCGATGCGAAAACGATCGTGAAGTCTTTCTATGGTGACAATGTCACGCGGTCCTACTTCGCCAGCTGTTCCAACGGAGGACGACAGGCCCTGATGGAAGCGCAGCGTTTCCCCGAAGATTACGATGGAATCATCGCCGGTGCGCCCGCCAATGCCTGGGTCCCGATGCTCACCGCGGGGTTGAAATTTCTGCAAACCGCCGATCAGGCCGGCTACATTCCACCAACAAAAATTCCCACCATCGGCAAAGCGGTATTGGCAGCTTGTGATGCTCAGGATGGGGTTACCGACGGCGTCCTCAACGATCCGCGGGAGTGCCATTTCGACCCATCTACTCTGCTTTGCAAAGGCGCGGACACCGACGCGTGTCTGACTGCGCCACAAGTCAATACGCTGAAAACAATCTATGCCGGAGCGCGCGACTCGTCAGGCAAACAGATATTTCCCGGTTTGCTGCCCGGAGCCGAAGAAGGTCGCGGAGGTTGGGCGACCTGGATCACCGGTTCGGAACAGGGGAAAAGCTCGGGCGCGTTCTTCGCGAATGGATATTTTGCCAACATGGTCTATGGCAACGCCGAGTGGAACTACAAAACCGCGAACATTGACGATACGCTCAAGCTCGCCTACGAGAAGACAGGCGCTTCTCTCGATGCAATGAATTCGGACATGAAGCCGTTCCTCTCGCGCGGCAAGTTGATTCTGTATCACGGCTGGAACGATCCCGGCATCTCGCCGCTCAACTCCGTCAATTACTACAACAGCGTCGTGGCAGCAGTCGGCAGCCAGCGGGCGGACCAATCGTTGCGTCTCTACATGGTGCCGGGAATGCAGCACTGCGCAGGCGGTCCGGGAGCAACCGCTTTTGGTCAGGACGAAGCCGCGGCCCGAAGCGACCCGGACCATGACATCTTTAGCTCGCTGACCCAATGGGTGGAGGAGGGCAAAGCACCGTCAACCATTGTTGCGACAAAGTACAAAGAGCATGATCCAGCCAGCAACAGCGCTCCTCAGGTGGAGATGACGCGTCCTCTCTGTCCCTATCCGCAGGCGGCAAAGTATAAGGGCAGTGGTGACCGGAACCTCGCATCCTCGTTTGTCTGTGCAGTTGAAAATCATTGACCGAGCGAAAATCAGTGCGGCTGTAACAATCTGTCCAGTGGCATCAACTCGATTTGCCGCGTCTTGCTCAAGTATGGCGTCGCTTGAAAATACAATAGTCTGTCATGACTGAACCCAGGCCACTGCGAGTGGCGTCGCGTCGCCCTGATTCTGTATGGCTGCTTGCATTTGCCTTAGCCCTGATATTTCTTTACCTGCGGTTCTTTTTGTTTCCCGCAACGCCATTTTTTGCGAATAGCGATCAGAACCTGTTCCTGCTGCGCGCACTCCGCATCCTGCACGGGCAGGTGCTGTACCGCGATTTCTTTGAACTCGTCACTCCGGGCACCGATCTGCTCTATGCAGCACTCTTCCGGATTTTCGGTGTTCACGCCTGGGTCATAGCAGCCTGGAGCGTCGCTGTCGGACTCGCGCTCTGTTGCGTCATTACCCGGATCGCCTCCAGAATCTTACGTGGCGCGCTCATCCTGCTGCCCGCACTACTTTTTCTCGTTTTTGACTTCGATAACGCAGCTGATCTGACGCACCACTGGTACAGCGCTCTTGTGGTGATGGCCGCAGTCAGTATTCTGATGGACGGAACAAGTATTCTGCGGATCAGCGCAGCCGGGGCACTCTGCGGCGTGGCAACTCTCTTCACGCAGACCGAGGGCGCGATAGCATTTGTTGCGCTGGCTGTCTATTTGCTGTGGCTTAAGAAGTTTGCGCCGCGTGAGAGTGGCATCGTGGCGCAGCTCGCGGCTCTGATGGTTCCGTTTGCCCTGATCGTCTCCTGCGCGCTCGGGTATTTTGCCTATAAAGCCGGGGCTCGCACCCTCTATTTCGATCTCGTTGTGTTCCCGGTCAAATATTTGTCCTCGGGAGATGTCAATACTCCCCGAACCTATCTGCGTCAGCTACCGCCAGTCCATGCATTGGGTGATCTCATACGCCTGCTTCGGTTCCTGGTTGTTTATGCACTCGTCCCTTATATCTATTTTTTCGGAATGTACCGGCTGTGGCGCACGCGCAAGACAATGCGACCTGAGTTGCAGCAGCAGCTGGTTCTCCTTCATCTTGCCGGTTTGGCTCTCTTCCTGGCAGTTGCGAGCGGTCCACGGTATTTCCGCCTCTGTACGGTTGCCCCGCCCGCCTTTGTTGTCTGCGTCTGGCTCATCAGTCACGAGGGACGGGTGCACAAGCTTACACGTGCTTGTTTATGGTGCGCGTCGGCTGCATTTGCCTTGTTGCCGCTCTACCGCCAGGTGCAGTGGCATGCCACGCTGCATCTGCCAATTGGGAAGGTCGCTTTCAGCGATCCCCCAATCTTTCAGGAATACAAATGGCTAGTGCAACGGACCTGCCCGTCGGAGCTTATCTTCAATCATCCCGGGGTCGCCTATTACTTGTCGCTCGACAGCCCGGCCTCTATCGATTTCGTTGCCTCCGACGAATATTCCCAGCCGAAAGAGATAGCCGCTGTCGTCCAATCGCTCCAACGTCGCCCGCCGCATTTTATTGCGATGTTTCCGGAGAGCACGGGCCGCTACGCAATTCTGGACCACACGTTGCCGTTCCGCCAATATGTTCACAGCAATTACCGCCTGGCTCAAACCTTCTACCTGGACCGTTCCCGGTACGAGGAAATCTGGGAATTAGACCCGAAATCCGGGAAATGAAGACTGTCGATACTTTTTTCGTCAATTTCCGGTAGGCTAATTGGAACCCTGAACGAGGCAGAATTATCGAGAATGACGTATTCCGTAACACCGCAAGCCCAGGCGCTGCTTGATTCGCCTTTTCCCAGTGATTTCGCACCGGGAGCACACGCTGCTGTATACACCTGCCTTCGCATTGAGCCCCGCGAAAAAGTCACGCTGGTCACCGACCGCGAAACGACGCCGATTGCCGCCGCCATTGCCAACGAGTTGTCCGCGAATGGTTGTGGCTGGAATGCGTTTGTGCTCGAAGATCTGGCGCCGCGTCCGCTAGTGGATATGCCTGCCGCCGTTCTCGAAGACATGGAGACATCCGATATCAGCATCTTCGCCGTGCAGGTCCAGCAGAACGAGCTGCGTTCGCGCATGCAGATGACTGAGGTCGTCAACCGCCGCCGCATGCGGCACGCGCACATGGTCAACATCACTCCGCAGATCATGCGGGAAGGGATGTGCGCCGACTTTGCCCTCGTCGACCGCCTCAGCCAGAAGGTGATCGAGAAGGTGCGCAGCGCCAGCTACATTCGCGCCACGACGGCGGCCGGGACCGACATTCGCGCGGATTTGAGTCCTGATTACAAATGGCTTAAGACCTCCGGCATCATCTCCCGCGAGAAATGGGGCAATCTTCCCGGCGGAGAAATCTTCACGACGCCAGGCGAAGTGAACGGCACTTTTGTCGTCGATGGTGTCGTCGGCGACTATCTTTGTTTCCGCTACGGATTGCTCGAAGCCGCGCCGCTGACTATCGAGATCAAAGACAACCGCATCGTGGCTTGTCATTCCGAAAATCAACAGCTGCGCGACGATTTCTGGGCCTACACACATATGGACGAAAACTCCGATCGCGTCGGCGAGTTCGCCATCGGGACCAATCTCGGCGTCAAACACGTCATCGGCAATATTCTGCAGGACGAAAAATTCCCCGGCATCCATATCGCCTTCGGCAACCCCTATGGAGAGCACACCGGAGCGCCCTGGACATCGACCACACACATCGATGTGGTTGGTTTGCGCTTCAATATCTGGGTAGAAGACGAGCAGATTATGCGCGACGGCCATTTTCTTGTAGAACCATAATTTTCTTATAGTTTGGCGGATGAACGACGAAGTACCCTGCCGGAGTCCGGCGCAAGCTCTCGTGGTTTTCGCAAAATCCACTCGAATCGCGTGGTCAACGGCAATTTATGAAGCCATCCGCCCGGCCCGGTTATCTTAGATAACATGGCTACTCAAATCCCTCCCACGACCAATTTTAAGACGCGTCAACTCGGCAACTCCGACATGCACCTCACCGCCATCGGCTATGGAGCCTGGGCCATCGGTGGAGGCAACTGGGAGTTTGGCTGGGGCGCGCAGGACGACAATGAATCCGTCACCACCATCGAGCGCGCCCTCGACAGTGGCCTCAACTGGATCGACACGGCGGCAATTTACGGCCTCGGCCACTCGGAAGAGATCGTTGCCAGGGCGCTCAAGAATTCGCCGCACAAACCGTATGTTTTCACCAAATGCTCGATGCGCTGGTTTCCCGATCGCCGCATTTACCGCAGCCTGAAAGCAGGTTCACTGCAGGAAGAGATTGAAAACTCCCTGACCCGTCTCCGCGTCGACACCATCGACCTCTACCAGATCCACTGGCCGAATCCCGAAGACGAAATCGAAGAAGGATGGGAGACGCTGGCACGCTTTCAGGAAGAGGGAAAAGTGCGTTACATCGGCGTTTCCAATTTCAACGTCGAGCAGATGAAGCGCGCACAAAAGATCGCGCCGATTACGTCGCTTCAGCCGCCCTATTCCATTCTGCGGCGCGACATCGAAGCCGAGATTTTGCCCTTCTGCGAGCAGAGCAACATCGGCGTCATCAACTATTCACCCATGGTCTCCGGTCTGCTTACGGGTAAGATGACCGCCGAGCGCATCCAGAATCTTCCCGAGGACGATTGGCGCAAACGCAGCCCGAATTTCAACGAGCCCAAGCTGTCAAAGAACCTGAAACTGGTTGAGTTGCTGCGTGAGATCGGCAAAAAGCATAACGTCGAGCCCGGTGTCGTCGCTATCGCCTGGACACTGCGGCATCCGGCCATCACCGCCGCCATTGTGGGCGCGCGCCGTCCCGACCAGATCGACGGTGTTCTCCCGGCAGCGACCTTCCGTCTCAGCGAGCACGAAATCGCGCAGATCGAAGAGTTCCAGAAAGCCAATTCGTAATCGTCGTTGTTACGAAACAAAGCCCTTCCAGTCCGCGGAAGGGCTTTGTCGCATCTGGCGTTACGTTGTCTTCTTTGACATGCTGCGAATCAGGATCACCAGGTTCCATATATCATCCGTCTTGGCGCGGCCCTCTTCGCCGGGCATCTGGCCCTTGCCGTTCTTGATAGTGTCGAAGAGCTGGCCGTCAGTCATGTCCTTGAGCGAATCCGGCTTGGTGTAATCCTTCATCGTGAGCTTCATCGAGTCGGCAACATCACCTTTGCCATCTCCTTTTTCGCCGTGACAGAGCGCGCAATCGTAGCCCCACATTTTTTTTGCATGTGCATGCGATTCCGGCGTG
>JAATFH010000139.1 GCA_015655315.1 Terriglobales bacterium | reverse complement strand
GACGCCATTGCAGGATTCGATCTCGATCGAACACCTTATGATCTGGAGAGTATCGGGGACCAGTTTTTTAGATACTGCAACTTTTTTGGTTACGCCGGCGCCGAAATGCGAGCCCTGTCCGCCGTCGACATCGCACTGTGGGATTTGATTGGACAGAAGAGCGGACAGCCAATTTATAACCTGCTCGGTGGCAGGGTTAGAGACCGGATCAAGATCTACAACACATGTGTGGACAGCGAATTATACCGAGATCAGAAAAGCTTCCTTGAGCGACCCGCAGAACTCGCAAAAGATCTCCTTTCACGCGGCGTAACAGCTATGAAGATTTGGCCGTGGGACCGTTTTGCTCCACCGCTGTGGTCAACCACTGAACATGGACCCGCGGGTCAAACTGCCATGGGGCCGTCTGGATCTTATTTATCATCACGCGATCTGGAAAGAGGTCTCGCATCCGTGAAGGAAATTCGAGATGCAGTCGGCGGAGAGATGGAGATATTGATTGAGGGACACTCCCGCTGGGATCTTAACTGCGCGATTCGCATTGCAAGAGCTCTCGAACCATACGACATCCTCTGCATGGAAGACATCATGAAACCAGACAGCGTTTCCGACCTGGCTCGACTCGTATCGGAAACGCGGGTACCGCAAAGCGTGAGTGAGCGCTTATTTACACGGTTCGCCTTCCGTGAAGTACTCGAAGCAAAAGCCTCACATATCATCATGCCCGACGTGGTCTGGACTGGAGGCATAACGGAGTGTCGCAAGATTGCCATACTGGCCGATGCCTTCCATCTGCCCATTGCCCCGCACGATTGCACTGGCCTCGTCACGATATTCGCGAACCTGCACATCTGCGCGGCAAGTACAAATGCCATGATTCTAGAGACCGTGCGCGGCTACTATGAAGGCTGGTACAAGCCGGTCTACACAGAGAATGTTCAAATTGAAAATGGGTACGCATTCTTTCCGACGCGTCCAGGCCTTGGCACAAGTCTTAAGCCCGAGTTTCTCGCCGACGCTCTGATATCCACTCGCGTGACAGTCCTGCCGTAAGATTCAACGCGTCTCCAACGCGTTGAACACCCTCTCATCTATGCCTGAGAATGGCTTTGCTGACCCAGTCTCTTTTCCCATCCATCGACATGAATGTTCAAGTACGCGGATGGGTCGTATGGGTGCTGCCGGGCAACTTCGACATTGAGGTCGACACCGAGACCGGGGCCGTCCGGAAGGCTGAGGTGCCCATTCGTAGCATTCAGCGTCGGCGTCCACGTAACCAGATCTCTGGTCCAAGGCTCATTGAACGAATCAAAATGCTCCTGGATCAAAAAATTGGGAACGCAAGCGGCAAGTTGCAGACATACCGCGGTCGCCACGGGACCGCCGCTTTGGTGCGGCGCAATCCAACTGCCGTGTGCCAATGCGAGAGCTGCAACCGACAAAGTATTGGAGATGCCGCCTAGACTCATCGGTTCAGGTTGAAATATGTTGACGCCCCCACCGCTGGCTAACGTGTAGAACTGACCCACTGTGTCATACATCTCACCCGTAGCTACGCGGATGGGGCATCGCATAGCCACCGAATTTGCAGGGGTTTCACGCTCGCGTGTTGTAGGCTCCTCCCACCAATAGATATCCAAAGGCGCCAGCTTATTTGCCGCCAGGAGTGCGTCCGATTCGGTGAATCTTGCATGAACGTCTATCAGGATCTTCAATTCGGGACCAAAATGTGAACGTAGCGCAGCGACAATTTCATAAGCAAATTTCAATTCACCAGTTTCGATGAAATCGCGCGCGCGTCCGAACGGATCGAGCTTCAGCGCCTTGAAGCCTTTTGCAACTGCCTCTTCTGAGGCCTCCACAAAGTCCTTTGGTGACCGCTCACGACGGTACCAACCATTTCCATAACCTAAAACAGATTCTCTGACTTTGCCGCCGAGCAACTGGTATATGGGTACACCGAGAGATTTTCCCAGAATGTCCCAGCAAGCGACTTCAATCGCAGCTACGGCGGTGCGATGAATATGTCCGCCGTCCAGCGAAACACTTTCCATCAATAGCTTTGACACCGCTTTTACATTTCGCGGGTCCTGGCCGATAACAAGATGTTTCAGTTCATGAATAGCTGCTTCAGTGGCTCGGATAAACCCGTTGAGAGTGCCTTCGCCAATGCCATGCAAGCCGCGGTTGGTTCGCACGATCACAAAGAGCCAGTTCTTCCAGCCAGCACCCACTGCAATCGTTTCGATTGATTCTATTTTCATGACCAATCTCTGACCAGACGCCGAACAACTCTCTTACTTCGACGACTGTTCCTCAACTAATTCCAATGCGGCAGCTGCAATGCTTTCCGTATCCAGCTTGTACCGTTTCACCAGATATGGAATTGAGCCGCTGTCACAAAATACGTTTGGAATTCCAATCCGACGCAGGCTCACCTTAAGCCCTCCGTCCACGACAGCATCCGCAACTGCGCTCGCTAGACCGCCATTGATGAAATGATTTTCAGCGGTCACAACGCGTGGAATACGCTTCAACAACGAAAGAACGCTTTCCACGTCGAACGGCTTAAGTGTGCTTACGTGGAGCAGCGCGGCCTTCATGCCCTGACTGGCCAATTGATCGACCGCCTTCAAGGCGCGGGCTGTCATCAAGCCGGTACTAATGATGGCTACATCGCTGCCTTCGCAAAGTAATTTGGCCTTGCCTATTTCAAATTGATAGCTGCCTGGATCCAACGAAACCGGCACTTGCCCGCGCAACAAGCGCATGTAAACAGGTCCTGGATGCTCCGCGATCACGGGAACGGCCTGTGTCAACTCAGTGGCATCGCAAGGATCGATGACTGTCAGGTTCGGGATCGATCTCATCAGCGCCAGATCTTCAATGCCCTGATGCGTGCCGCCATATCCCGTTGTCAAACCCGGCAAACCTGCGATGATCTTCACATTTGCGCTGCCGAGGGCTGCGCCGATCGCTATAAAGTCATAAGCTCGTCGGGTAGCGAAGACGCAGTACGTTGTCGCAAAAGGTATGAAACCGGTACGGGCCAACCCGGCGGCGACTCCGATCAGGTTTTGTTCTGCCATCCCGATTTGAAAGAAGCGCTCGGGGAAGCGTTGGGCAAATAGATGGATATCGGTGTACTTACCAAGGTCGGCCGTAAGACCAACGATGCGCTGATTTTGTTCGCCGGCGCGCACCAGGGCATGTCCAAAGGGTGCGTCGGCTGTTTGCTCTGCTCCGAAGGTGTCGGAGCTAAGTATATTGCCGGTTACCCCAGACAGATTGCCTGCAGGCTTGGACTGTATATGGCTCACGGAATCCTTTCGCCGTCTGATTGCGTCGACTCAAGCTGCTCGCGCAGGGTGCTCCACTCGTTGGCATCCACCCGAATGAAATGATTTTTCTCTCTTTGCTCAAATGAGCGGACACCCTTTCCCATCAGCGTGTCTAGCACGATTGCGTGAGGTTTGCCGCGAACAGTCTTTGCCTGATCCAGTGCAGAAAGGAGTGCCTGGATGTTGTTCCCATCTACGCGTTGCGTGTCCCACCCAAACGCTCTCCATTTCTCATGGACCGGCTCCACGCTAAGAACCTTCGCGGGCGGCCCGTCAGCTTGTTGATTATTGCAGTCAATAAAGGCAAAAAGACCGTCGAGGTGATAGTGTGAGGCTGCCATTGCTGCCTCCCAGGTCGAGCCTTCCTGCAATTCGCCATCGGACAGAAGATTAAATATTCGTGCCTGTTTTTGATCCAGCCGCAGCCCCAGTGCCATTCCGACCGCCTGTCCAAGGCCATGGCCAAGCGAACCGCCCGTCATCTCGAATCCGGGAGTAATTTCGCTACCAGACATTTCCAGCCTTGATTCATCGGCCCCATACGTATCTAGCTCTTCGATCTCAATTACGCCTGCCTCGGCCAGGGCAGCGTACAGTCCAATCGAGTAGTGGCCTATGGAAAGGATGAAGCGATCGCGGTCCGGCCATGTCTGGTTGCTCGGGTCATAGTTCATTTCCCCGAAATACAAAACGGCCAGTAGATCGGCGATTCCCAAACCTTGCCCAACATATCCCTGGCCGACACGCTCAGCCATGCGAAGGACATGTCTTCGCAGCGACAGGGCTCTTTGTTCGAGAGACTGGACTTTGGAAACCGTTTCCGGAGTGGATGCCCTACTCATAAATGCTCGCAATTCGCAGCACTGTGGCTATGAACTTTCATGCTGACATCGAATCTTATAGGTGAATAGGATATTCGATGTCAAGACAAAGTTGATAACAATTATGTTGACATACCAGGCGGCTCGATTCTACAGCTAACCTTCAAAACCTCTTTGTTCGCGCCTTCTCATCGTTACCATCCAGTTATTTTCGTCTCTGAGCCGCTCAGTAAACCTTTCCAGCTTGGAACAAAATTGTGCTAGAAATAGAGTCGTGCTGAAGACCAAGACGAAATCCGGTAGCGGTTCGGCTACGGAGCGAGTCGAAGCGTACATTCGGGAAGCAGTGCACACCGGGAAGCTAAAGCCTCGGCAACGATTAACTGAAGAAACTTTAGCCAAGACCCTCAAATGCAGCCGAGGCCCGATTCGAGAAGCTATCCTGCGTCTCCAGCGTGATGGGCTGGTGGAGACACTTCCTCGACGAGGGACTTTTATACCCGACATCTCCGCTGAGTCGATCGAGGTCGTTTTCAGCATGCGGGGAAAGCTGGAAGGCCTTTGCGTGCGCTACATGCGGGAATCCATGACACCGGCCATGGAGGAGAAGCTGACTTCTATCCTCGCCGAAATGAAGGCTGCTACCAATGAAGAAAACAACGAACGGTTCTTAGAAGCAGACCTGTTACTCCACCACACAATCTGGAAATTTGCCGAGCGCGAGCAGCTCGAGCGAACTCTGTCGAATGTAATGAATGCGAGAATTTTCCTGATTGCCAGAATGTTTTCGAGTCGCCTGCCGATCCGCCAGCGATACAAGGACCACGAAAAATATTTGAATATTGTCCTGCACAGCCCCCTCTCCCGGGTAGAACTCGCCGTGGAACGTCATTTCGCGGAGCTACACGAACGAATTTTTGGGGGACACTCCGCGAGGCAGTTGATCGCCTCACTGTAAGATCGCGGCCTAGTTTATCCGTTCATCGCCTTTGCAAAAGCTGGGATTCCAGCAACCCGGATTCCTCTGTTCGTGCCAGGCATCAGCGCGGCAGTTCATTGAAGCCTAGTCCGCTCAAGATCATGGGGGCGCATCTTTTTGCCCGCGCTGTTCTGGTGGCTGCCTGTTTAGCGCTCGCGATGTGGAAGATGTAGGACTTTCTCCGCCCGGGCGTGAGCGCTTCGAACGAGGCTCTCAGAGCCGCGTTGTCATTCAGCACGGTCTGCAGTTCCTCGGGAATCTCATATTCGGATGGCTTCTTGAGCTCAACCTTCTTCCCGGACTCCTCCAGCTCGATGGCTTCGTAGAGGTAGGTTTTCAGAGTCGATTGCAAGGTCGATATTTCTTTGACCGAGGTGAATTTTATCCAACGCCCAGCCTGCGTGTGCTCTCCGATCTTCTCAAGGATGTGTGCAGGGTCCTTGAGCAGTGCGCCTTTGAAGAACGAGAGCGCACAGGATTCTTTAAGCGGGATGATAATCGCAACGTTCTTCTTCAAGAAGGTGAAGCAGGGTTTGCTCCATTTGTGTTCTTCGACCAGGTCGCAGTCAAGCGCAACCCTGCGCAGCTTGTCCATCTCCTTCTGCCACTTCTTTGCGTAAGGTGTCTGCATCGTTTCTTCGGATCCTATCTTCGCAATGTTTGCGGCCCTGATCACAAATACAAGTTTGGCAAGAAAGCCGGACTCTTAGAAGGGATAATTAAGGCGCAGAGGCACCTAAGAGATTCCATCTGGAAGCTCAAGGCTGGAGTTCCAATTATTTAGAATCAATACCATAAGGCCATTCGCTCCCTTCTGGATTTGTAAATATAACAAATACAACAGCTTGCCTCATTGTCGTCTTCAGGACTGGAGACGACGAATGTCCGTTCTTTGTCCAAACTTTAGAGCCAAACCGGACGACCGGCGGAACCACATATTGTTCTCGATCTGCTCGGGACGTCGGAATGTCCGATTTTTGTCTGTTCCGTAGTTTCTAATCCCAACGGTGTCTCATCCGATCCATGTCCTGGGCTCGGTCTGGTGTCGTTCGCTGCATCCATTCAGGCCCCCGCGGGATCAAATAAGCACTGGTATATTTAGCTGAAAGTTGGTGAGGTACACATGTCGAACTACACCAAAGATAACGACGCTATCTCTCGTCTTACTCCCGAGCAGTTCAGGGTGACGCAGAAGAGTGGAACGGAACGGCCGTTTTCCAATGCGTACTGGGATCACGACGAGGCAGGCATTTACGTGGATATTGTTTCAGGTGAGCCGCTGTTCTCATCCCTCGATAAATTCGACAGCCATTGCGGCTGGCCGAGCTTTACGAAGCCGGTCGATCCGGAAAATGTGGATGAGAAGATTGACGACAGTCTAGGCATGGTCCGGACCGAGGTGCGGTCAAGCCATGGCGACAGCCACCTGGGTCACGTCTTTGATGACGGTCCGCAAGAGGCTGGCGGCCTCCGCTATTGCATCAACTCCGCGTCGCTACGCTTCATTCCCGTCGATGAGCTTGAAAGCGAAGGCTACGGCGAATATCTCAAACTATTTGAATCTAAGGAGCAAAAGTAACGATATGGCCCAATCACATGAAACCGCGATCCTCGCTGGTGGTTGCTTTTGGGGTATGCAGGACTTGTTGCGCAACTATCCCGGCGTAATTTCAACACGGGTTGGATATACGGGCGGCGACGTTCAGAATGCGACCTACCGCAATCACGCAGGCCACGCTGAAGCGATCGAAATCGTTTTCGACCCGCAGAAGCTGACCTATCGCAGGCTGCTGGAGTTTTTCTTCCAGATCCACGATCCAACCACATTGAACCGGCAGGGAAACGATCTCGGAACCAGCTACCGCTCCGCGATCTTCTATACGACCGAGGAACAAAAACGAACTGCTGAAGACACGATCGCTGACGTAGATGCCTCGAGACTTTGGCCGGGCAAGGTGGTTACACAAGTGGTGCCGGCTGGCGCCTTCTGGGAAGCAGAACCGGAACATCAGGACTATCTGGAGCGTTACCCAAATGGCTACACATGCCATTTTATCCGCCCGAACTGGACGCTTCCTCACCGGGCGGCCTGAGCGAATCCATGAACCTCACCCGAGATCATGCTGGCCCTATGCTCGATGCATGGGGCCTCCCGGGTGGCTGCGAATAGGACTGCCATTCGGGCAGTCTTACCTGGTACACAGACGGCCAGTAAACAGCAGCTACTGATTTACTCCACTCGCCAGATAGCCGCCATCCACTGCCAGAATCTGTCCGTTCACATAGGACGCCGCCTCGGAAGCAAGGAAGACAGCCGCGCCGACAAGCTCATCGGTTTTGCCAAATCGCTTCATGGGAATTCTCAATTGCAATTCTTTCCCTCTCTTCGTTTGATTTAACAGGTCTCCGTTCAGTGCGGTAGGGAAGACCCCTGGGGCGATCGCGTTGACACAGACACCGTGCGGAGCAAGTTCGACGGCAAGGGATTTCGTCAGCGAACCGACCGCGGCTTTGCTGGCGCAGTACGCAGCCACTTCATGAAATGCAACGAACGTGCCCAGCGAGGCGATATTGATGATGCGTCCATACTGCTGTGCGAGCATCGTTTTTCCAAATATCTGGCAGGCACGGAACGTTCCTGTCAGATTGGTCTCGATGATCCTGTTCCACTCGTCTTCTGTGGAATCCAGGGTGGGAACCCGTTGCGTGATCCCTGCGCAGTTCACCAGAATATCGATTCGCTCCAGCGCCCGGAGGACTTCGTCATGCAGAACCTGCAAGGATTCGCGCTTCAGCACATCGGCTGGAAATGCCAGTGTGCGGCAACCCAGTGCAGTAATCTCTGCGGCGGTTCCCTCTACTTCATGGTTACGCCTGGAAGTTGCGACGACATCGGCACCCGCTCCGGCCAGCCCAAGTGCAATGGCATGGCCGATTCCCGATGTTCCGCCGACTACGATGGCTACCCGTCCGCGAAGATTAAGAATGTTCTGACCCATCTCATTCAGTATCCCAAAATCATGGGCAGTGGATTGGGAACGGCGATAGACTGCCGGTGCAGGCATCTGACGGATGGAGATCGGGAGTGGAAATTTACGACGATGACCTCAGGAAATTCGAAGCGAACGGCGCTGCGCCATTGCCCATCGCAATGGATCAAGGCTATGTCGAGCATGACGGTGTTCGGATCTGGTATGCGGCGTACGGTGCCGGCTCGCCGGTCATTCTGCTGCATGGCGGTCTCGGACATAGTGGCAATTGGGGATACCAGGTTCCAGCGCTGGTCGGGAGCGGCTATCGTGCTGTCGTGATCGATAGCCGGGGTCACGGTCGCAGCACGCGCGATGCTCGCCCGTTCATGTATGAGTTGATGGCATCCGACGTGCTGGCTGTAATGGACGCTTTGCGCATAGAAAGAGCGGTCCTGGTGGGTTGGAGCGATGGCGCGTGCACTGCTCTCGTCCTCGCAGCGGAAGCTCCTGCGCGTGTTGCGGGTGTGTTCTTCTTTGCCTGCAACATGGACCCGAGCGGTGTCAGGCCGATCGAACCTGGTCCGATTCTGGACCGGTGTTTCAGCCGGCACATGAAGGACTATGCCAAGCTATCGGCTACGCCGGACCAATTCAAGCCATTTGTCGAAGCACTCGGCCTGATGCAGAGGACGCAGCCCAATTACTCCGCACACGATCTGGCTCAAATCAGCGTGCCTGTCGCGATCGTACAAGGCGAATACGAGGAATTCATCAAGCGCGATCATGCCGAATATCTGGCTAGAAGCATTCCAAATGCAGAGTTGGTCTTTCTAAACGGTGTGAGCCATTTCGCACCGTTGCAGAGGCCTGAGCAGTTCAACGACGCAATGCTTGCATTCGTCGGCAAACTCTGAGCGCACTGGCCCAATCGTGATGCATATTATAAAAATCCGTTGTCTTCCGTGGTTTGCCCGGGTTTTTATGCTGGTGTTACTATCACCGCAGGGGTCGAGTCATATTGAAGCGGCCTTCTCAATAACAGTGGGTGCGGTGTCACTATATTCAGGAAGTTCATCCTCGTCGCAGTATTGATGCTTCTTGCGAGCACTCAGGTGTTTGCGGCAGGTTGCGATTTGCGCTGTTCGTTGATGGTGACGGCTTCTCCCAGCGGCCATTTCTCCTCGCATAGTGAAATGAAGATGGCCCACTGCCATCACATAGTTATTGATAGCGGGACGACAGCAAATTTTTTCTCGAACGATTCCTGCCAGGACACCGGCTGCGAATCGGATTTACCCGCAGCCGTCAAGAACACGGAACAGAAGAATGCGGATGCGAGCGATCTTCAGGACGCGACCGTTGCCTTGTTCGCGAGTCTTCCTGAGATCAGCCAGACAAATAGAGTGACCCCTTCCGCCACACTTAACCGAAGAAGCGACAGCAGGCCACTTGCTTCGCGTCCCGGTTCCTCCCTTCGTATCTAGTCTCATCTTTTCCTCGATATTTCGCAGAGCTTAGGTATGCGTAATCGCATATCGCTCCGTTGTCTATTGGGCCATTTTTTCAAAACGAGGAAAGTTATGAGTAACCGCCGCACCTTCATCCAGAAGGCATTCGGTCTTGGCGCAGGGTTATTTGCCGCGCCCGGATTGTTTGCTGAGTCGCAGAATAGTCCGTCTTCCCGCAGCGCTCAATCAGCAAGGGAAAATCATTCAGGCCATCGTGAACTCGCTTTCAACATGCCCGTTATAACCGCCGACATCGGCGACCGGTCCTACACGATGGACGGCGATGTGAAGGTCTTCCACCTCATTGCCGAGGTGGTGAAGCAGCAGATCGGTCCGTTCAAAACGATCGACGCCTGAGGCTTCTACGGATCGGCGCCCGGACCAACGATT
>JAATFH010000510.1 GCA_015655315.1 Terriglobales bacterium | reverse complement strand
TCGCGCAGGCAGCCAAAGATCAGTGTTTTCGGCGCGTGATCTTCGAGTTCGGCAAGGACCGAGCGTAAGGCCCATGCACCGGCGGGATTGTGGCCCACATCGAGCAGAATCGCAGCGCCGTTGGGAGCGACGAAGTGCTCCATGCGGCCCGGCCAGCGGGTTTCGCGGATGCCATGCTCGATATCAGCCGTAGTTATTTTGTAACTGTTACTGTTACGTAATTCGATGACCGTTGCGATGGCCACCGCAAGGTTGCGCTGCTGGTGTTGGCCAATGAGCGGTGAGTCCACTTCCAAGTTTTGCCCATCGACCTGGATCTGATAGTGGTTGCGTTCGCCTGCCAACTGCGTCGTGCGCAATGGGACATACTCCGCTGCGTTGACGCCGCGAACATGCAGGCTGGTGGCCACCTCGCCCAGCGCGTAATTTGCTTCCGGATGCTGCGGCAGCGTGACCATCACGCCGTTTTCGCGCAGTATTCCTGCTTTTTCACGGGCAATCGCGGCGATGGTCGAGCCGAGCCATTCGGTGTGATCGAGCGCGATGTCGGTGATGACGGAGACGAGCGGTTCCACGATATTCGTCGCATCGAGCCTGCCTCCCATGCCGACCTCGAGCACGGCGATATCGACCTTCATTCCGGCAAAAGCGGTGAAGGCGAGCGCCGTCATCGTCTCAAAAAAACTGGGGAATCCGGGCAGCTTGTCTTCATCGACGAGCCTGCGAGCCGTATCGTCTACCTGAAAGAAGAAGCGGGCGAAATCGTCGTCCGAGATGTCGGCGCCGTCGATGCGGATGCGTTCGTTGATGCGCGTGAGATGTGGTGAGGTGTAGAGGCCGACGCGGTATCCAGCCGCGTGCAGGATCGAAGCCAGGGTAGCTGAGGTTGAGCCTTTGCCATTGGTGCCCGCAATGAGAACGGACGGAAACTTCTTCTGCGGATCGCCGAGCGCCGCGGCGAGTACATGCATGTGCTCCAGCTCGAACTTGCGCCGCTGCTGACCTGGAGGGGTGTATAGTTCTCCGGCAAGTGCGAACAGACTATCGATGGCAGCAGCATAGGACATAGATTGATTTTAGTAGATTCTGTGCGCGCAGAACCTCTTCCCGGAGATGGCAGATTTATCAGACTCCATCTGCAGCGTGTGGTGCACCTCTCCCGAGGGCGTATGGACATACAGAACACCTTGATTGTCATCCTGAGCGGAGTATGTCGCGTTTTTTGCGTCATACGCAGTCGAAGGATCTGCTTTTCCCGGTTCCGCCTGCATTTCTGCTGACCGAAAAGAAAAGCAGATCCTTCGCCGTAGCTCAGGATGACAACTGTGTGTTGGAAAAATGTGGCCCGCGCGTGGATGTCGATACACCCAAGCATGTCCTTATGCGGGATTTATCTCGACGTAATCGATCCCGGCCTTGTCGTTGTTGTCTGGGACACCGTTGATGCGGATGGCGTCACCCGTGTGTAACACGATGGGTGGCGTCGAATGGCGTGTGCTTGTGTGGCCGTTCATCTTCGCCGAGGGCAGGTTGTCGTCGGCTGCCCAGGAGTCCACCGGTCTGTCATTCACGAACAATCGGAAACGCGCCGTTCCGCTATTGACGTCAAAGTATTGCGTGGCGATTGCGTACTGACCGTTCTTGCCCTCAAAGATAAGCGTTGCCGAGCAGCCGGTGGTGCGCTCGCAGGCGACTGCTTTCCCGCCCGAGGCCGTTTCCCAGGGCGTTACATCGACGGAGGCATAGCCATCGAGCCGCATGGATTCGGCTTCGATGCGGCCCGGGTGATGGCCGGCGCGGCCCTTTTCGTCAGGGATGCCTGATGTCTTGAGGAACCACTTGCAGATGGCGTCGCGCCATACGATGGCGTGGCCTGCCTGGTAGGTGAGGTGCTGCAGCACATCGTGGTAGCGTTCGTCATCGATATGCCCGTACAGCGTTCTCCATTGTTGCGCTAACCTTGCTGCAGCTTCCGCACCTTCGTAGTGCGAGTCGTAGATATGCTGGATGACCGTTTTGCCAGAGTGCAGCTTGTAGGTGTAAGCGACTTGGTGCATGAAGAGCAGCAGCTCGTCGGGAGTGGA
>JAATFH010000262.1 GCA_015655315.1 Terriglobales bacterium | reverse complement strand
CAGCTCCTCCAAACCCGCGGCTGGTGAACTCCTTTTCAGTTTCGCTCCGAGCAAGCTGACATAAGCCACTCCGATACATAAAAGGCTCAGCTTCAAAGAAAGTTGAGCCTTTTCTATTGCTTTACGGCCACTAGGCCCAACCCGATCCGTTGCCCGCCGAGATAGTCATTGCTTTGGAGCAAAGCGACGACAAACCAGTGTTAAACTTCAACACCATGAAAAACAAGCTCATCATCTTGTTTCTATCTGTTCTGCCACCGCCAGTCATTGCGCAAAAGCCGTCCTTATACTTCCATGCAGATGCTAATAGTCTTTCGATAACAGGAAGATGGGCACCTTCCAATGCAAAGGAAAATTCTGCATTTCCAAGCGAAACTGAGATTGATTGTGACCGTCTTTCTAAGACTTGTTTTGAGGCGACCGCAGAGCTTTATTATGGTCATCCTCATGTCTCTACAGCGTATTTCCAAATTCTTAAATGGGATAACAATGGGATTATTGCCACATCATCAACTTCGATCTGCATGACGGAAACGATCTCGATTTCTTTCCCGGATAAAAGTGTCTCAAATGTTCATTCGATAAAGAAAATGGACGATTCTAAGAAACAAGCATGTGAGTCTCTGGGGGCTGGCGGAACATTTACCGAAATCTTAATCATTAAGAACTCTGAAAAGTGGAGAGAGAACCCGTACGGCGCAGAACAGCACTAATACACGGCCTCTGCGCACTCAGAATTCTTACAGTAAACTACTGAAAAGAAGCGATCTCTATATAGGTAAGAAGAGGAAGCACCTGACTACCGCAGCACAAAACCCACCGCGCATCGGCGTACTCGCAATTCAAGGCGACTATGACGCGCATGCCATTGCCCTTCGTGATGCCGGTGCCGAGGCAGTCCTCGTTCGCAAACCGGAAGAGCTGGCGGCAATCGATGGCCTGATTATTCCCGGCGGAGAATCGACCACATTCCTGAAGTTCCTCGCCCGCGACGGATTTCTCAACGCCCTGCAGACGTTTGTGCAGCAGAAGCCGACCTTCGGTACCTGCGCCGGCTGCATTCTGCTGGCAAAACAAGTGCTGAATCCGTCGCAGGAAAGCCTTGCCGTGCTCGACGTGACGGTAGAGCGCAATGCGTACGGACGCCAGATTGACAGCGCCATTCTCAACGCCGAAACACAGCTTGAAGGCGGTCCGCTGGAAATGGTCTTCATTCGCGCCCCCCGCATTGTAAAAACAAGTGCCGATGTCGAAGTACTGGCCGAGCGCGACGGCTTCCCCGTCCTGGTTCGCCAGCAGCATCTTCTCGCCGCCACATTTCATCCTGAACTCTCCGCCGACCGCCGCGTTCATCGCTTCTTTGTAGACCTGGTTCGATCCGGGCTGCCCCACTGAGTGACAATCAATGTATGAGCGCTGATCCGGTTCAGAGCACGCTCGCCCTCATACATCGTGTCTGGTGGATGCCTCCGAATGGCGCGCTGCACGGGGCCGCCATCGACCGTCTGATGTGGTGGAATCTCATGGCTCTGAGCGCGCTCTTCCTCATCGCTCATATTTTTCTTTTCGCTGCGATGATTCGCCGCAAGGCCGACGCACGCGAAAGTTCCACCTCGTGGCTGAAACAGGAATTGATCCCGCTCGCCGCACTCACGCTTGTCTATGCGTGGATGGCGGTGAGCGCACAGCGCCTGTGGGCGTCGATTCGTTATCAGGGACCGGCACCGCAAGCGCTGCAGGTCGAAGTCACCGGCATGCAGTTTCAGTGGTACTTCCGCTATCCCGGCGCGGATGCTGTCTTTGGCGGCACGCGTCCGGAGTTGATCAACGCTCCTGCCGGAAACCCTCTCGGCCTCGATCACTCCGATCCACACAGCGCCGACGACGTTGTCTCCAGCACCCTCATCCTGCCTGCCGGACGCGAGGTGGATCTCGACCTGCGCTCCATCGATGTGATCCATGGTTTCTTCATTCCCGGCATGCGGCTCAAGCAGAACGCCGTTCCCGGCATGGAGATGCACATCCACTTCACGCCCTCCGTCGTAGGCGACTACCCGATCCTCTGCTCGCAAGTGTGCGGGCTGGGTCACGCGCGCATGCAGGCTCACCTGCGTGTCGTCTCCGACAGCGAATACCAGTCGTGGCTGGCCGCGCATCAACCATCACACCCAAGCGGAGACACGCGATGAGCCTCGAAGTGCAGGACAAAACACCGCGCCGCCACCGGCTCTTCACCACCGATCACCGAGCGATTGGTATCCTCTACCTCCTGCTCTCGCTCTTTGCCGTCGCAGCCGGAACCATCCTCTCCGTCTTCATGCGGATCCACATCATCGCGCCGAATCTAAAATTGCCATTCTGGGGCGTGATTCCACCCGAGGGTTATCTGGCGCTGGTCACCATGCACGGCACCTTGATGGTCTTCTTCGTGCTCACCACCGCCCCCGTAAATGGATTCGCCAGCCTCATTCTTCCCGCGCAGATTGGCACGCGCCGCATGGCGTTCCCGCTGCTGAACGCGATGGGCTTCTGGCTGACGCCCCTGTCGCTCGCCGTGCTGCTGGCGGCATTCTTCGTGCCCGGCGGCGCGCCCATTTCCGGATGGACTCACTATCCACCCCTCAGCGCCATTGCCGCAGCGGGACCGGGGCAGGCCACGGGCATGGACCTCTGGCTGGTCAGCATCGGCATCTTCTGCCTGGCATCGATTCTCTGCGCGGTGAACCTGCTCACCACAATTCTCGGCAAATGTTGCGCGGGGATGACGCTGCTGCGCATGCCGCTTACCGTGTGGGCGTGGCTGGTAACCGCAGTGCTGATCCTCTTCGCCTTCAGCATCCTGTTCGCCGCCGTTGTCCTGCTGCTCAGCGACCGCCATCTTGCGACCAGCTTCTTTATCCCGCCGGGAGAGGTCATCAACGGGCTGCTCATCGACCGCCAGCATGCCGATGGGTCGCCGATGCTGTGGCTCCATCTCTTTTGGTTCTTCGGGCAACCGGAGGTCTACATCGCCATCCTCCCGGCAATGGGGCTTACCTCTTCCCTTCTGGCCAACTTCACCCGGAAGCCTGTCTTCGGCCACCGCTTCATGGTGGCGACTACCCT